>JBAYVG010000009.1:0-54375 GCA_041674785.1 Rhodocyclaceae bacterium | reverse complement strand
TTGTGGGATAGCGTATTCGCTGCATGACGACACAATGTTTTTACAGCATTGGCATCCCAACTGCGCGATACTTGAAGGCCCCCCTCTGAAGGAGATCTGCCATGCGCCGTACCCTGATTGCTCTTGCCCTCGCTACTCCGCTCGCGGCTTTCGCTGCCAACCCGACCATCGAGAAGATTACCGCCACACCCTCTCCAGCCAAAGCTGGCGAGCCTGTCACCATCACCATTGAGGCCAGCGATACCGAAGGCGGCATGTGCGGCCTTGACCTCAACTGGGGGGATGGCAACCGCATGCCGCCGAAAAAAGTCGGCGGCAACCACAAGAACTTCCCGCTGACGCTGCAGCACACCTATACCAAACCGGGCACCTACGAGATCAAGGCCGACGGCAAGCGCGCCGAAACTTATCTCGGCTGTATGGGCAAGGTGAAATACATGCTGACAGTCGACGGCGCCGCCACCCCGGCAGCGGCCGGCAAACCCGCCTGCCCGGCTGACTGGGCGCTCAAGGGCAAGGCCGGCAAGGATGGCAGTTTCACCTGCACGCCAAAGAAGAAAGGCGCCACCAAGCCGGAGAAGGAACTGACCTGCCTGGCCGGCACCAGCTATTTCTTCGGCAGCAAGGCGCTGGGCTGCGAAAAAACACAGTAACCCGGCCCAGCAATTTCACCTGAGCCCCCAGGCCGCCACAAGGCGGCCTTTTTCCGGAGACAAGCGTATGACATCCCCTTCCCATCGCTGGCGTTTCTTTCGTGCTGGAGGATTTGATCAGGTCAGGCTGGACAATGGCGACGACCTCCTCCATCTCGACCAGCTCGACCAGAAGCTGTGGGTCGCACTCTCCTGCCCGGTCAAAGGGCTGGAATTCGACACGCATACGCTGACCCTGCTCGATGCCGACGGTGATGGTCAGGTGCGCGCCCGCGACCTGATCGCGGCTTGCCAGTGGGCTGGAGGGCTACTCAAGGACAAGGAGCTGCTGGCAAAGGGGGGTGCCCCGCTACCACTGGCAGCGATCGACGATAGCAGTGAAGAAGGACGTGCGCTCCTGGCCTCGGCACGGCAGATCCTGATCAACCTCGGCAAATCCCCGGAGAGCATCGGTAGCGAAGATACCGCCGACAGCGCCGCCATCTTTGCCGCCACCCGCTTCAACGGCGACGGCATCATTACCGCCGGCTCGACCGATGACGAAGCGCTCAAGACCGTCATCGCCGACATCATTGCCACCTGCGGCAGCCGCGTCGACCGTAACGGCGAAGCTGGTATCGGCAAGGAAGAATGCGAAGCCTTCTTTGCCGACCTCGACACCTGGAGCCAGTGGCTACGTCTCCCCGAGGCGGCCCCTGCCACCGCCCCCCTGGGCGCCGATAGCGACGCCGCCTGGGGGGCGCTGTCGGCTGTTCGCAGCAAACTCGACGACTACTTTGCCCGCTGCAGCCTCGCCGAATTCGATCCGCGCGCCAGTGCGGCAATGAACGGCAGTGACGAAGATTTCCGGGCATTGTCGCTGCAGACACTGAACCCGGACAGCGTGGGCATGGCCGATCTGCCGCTGGCACGCATTGAAGCTGGCCGGCTGCTGCCCCTGAAAGAAGGCATCAATCCCGCCTGGCAGACCGAGATCGCGGCCTTGCGCGATCTCGCCATTACCCCGCTGCTCGGCACCCGCGAAAGTCTTTCGGCTGCCGACTGGCAGACGCTCAGCGCACGCTTTGCACCCTACGCAGACTGGCAGGCCGCCCGCCCGACCACCGCGCTCGAAGCCCTCGGGGTCGAACGGGCACTGGCCATTGCCGCACAGGCGCCGCGTGCGCAACTCGAAACACTGATCGAGCAGGATCTGGCGCTGGCAGGCGAAGCAGATGCCATTGCGGCCGTCGACCGCCTCGTCTGCTACGCCCGTGACCTGGGCCGGCTGTGCAACAACTTTGTTTCCTTCCGCGATTTCTACACCGGCCAGGGCAAGGCGATGTTCCAGTCGGGGACGCTCTATCTTGATGGCCGCAGCTGCGACCTCGTCGTGCCGGTGCTCGATGCCGCCAAGCATGCGACGCTGGCAAGCCTTTCCGGCATCTACCTGGTCTATTGCGACTGCACCCGTGGCAGCGAGAAAAAGACCATTGCCGCCGCCTTTACAGCCGGCGATTCGGACCAATTGATGGTTGGTCGCAACGGTGTCTTCTACGACCGCGCCGGGAACGATTGGGATGCGACGATCACCAAGATCATCGACCACCCGATCAGCGTCCGTCAGGCTTTCTGGTCGCCCTACAAGAAACTGGCCCGGCTGATCGCCGAGCAGTTGCAGAAGCTTGCCGCCGCAAAAGCCAAAGCTTCCGACGACCTCGTCGCCGGCGGCGTCACCGCTGCGCAGAAGCAGGCCGAGGCAGCCAAGCCAGCGCCGGTACCGTTCGATGTCGCCAAGTTTGCCGGTATCTTTGCGGCCATCGGCCTCGCTGTCGGCGCCCTGGGTACCGCAGCCGCGGCAGTTGTCACCGGTTTTCTCGGACTCACCTGGTGGCAGATGCCGATCGCTTTGGGCGGGCTGATCCTGCTGGTGTCAGGGCCTTCGATGGCAATGGCCTGGTTCAAGCTCCGGAACCGCAACCTCGGCCCCTTGCTCGACGCCAACGGCTGGGCGGTCAACGCCCGGGCACGGATCAACATCAGCTTCGGCACCTCACTGACGCAACTGGCGAAGTTGCCGGAGGGCGCAGAGAAAGCCGTGACCGATCCGTATGCCGACCAGAAGACGCCATGGAAGCTTTATCTCGCCATGCTCGTCGGCGCGCTCGTATTGCTGGTATGGGTATCAAGGAGCGCCGGACAGTAAGGGCGCCTGCGGTCTACGATGCAGGTAGTTCGCTATCAGACGTTTGCACGTCCGTCTGCGTGTGGCTGGAAACGACAAATCGATTCTTGCCGTGCCGCTTGGCCAGGTACATGGCCTGGTCTGCATGGCGCAACAAGGTATCGGCATCGCTGTTGTCGAACGGAAAGAGGGTGATGCCGAGGCTACCCGAGACGCAGCGCTCGTGTCCCTTGACCTTGATCGGTTCGGCCAGGGCGGCGAGCACACGCCGGGCGGCCATTTCGCATTCCTTGACGCTGGCTGCGCCGAGCAGGAGCAGGACGAATTCGTCGCCGCCGAGACGCGCGACGGTATCGGCAGCACGCAGGGTTTCCGTCAGCCGGCGCGCCACCTCGATCAGCAGGGCATCGCCGGCATCGTGGCCAAATTCGTCGTTGATCGCCTTGAAGCCATCCAGGTCAAGGTAGCCAACGGCCACCAGGGCCTGTGTCCGCCTTGCCTGAGACAAGGCCTGCGCCATACGGTCGGAGAGCAGGGCGCGGTTCGGCAGGCCGGTCAGTGCATCGTAGTGGGCAAGGTGTTCGAGCTGCGCCTGCTGCTGCTTGGAAACGCTGATGTCCGAAAAGGTGCCGATGTAATGGGTAACCTTTCCAGCACTGTCAGATACCCGTGAAATACTCAGCAATTCGGCATAGGCCGTACCGTCCTTGCGCCGCTTCCAGACTTCCCCCTCCCAGAAGCCACGGGTTTCGATGGCCTGCCACATCGACTGGTAGGACTCCGGGGAGTGCTCGTCCGGGCTGAGGAATTTCGCCCGTTTTCCAAGCACTTCATCCCGTTCATAGCCGGTAATTTCCGTAAAGGTGGGATTCACTTCCAGGATGACTTGCTGCGCGTCGCAGATGACGATCCCTTCATGGGCATGGTTGAAGACGCTGGCCGCCAGACGGAGTTCGGATTCGGCATGTCTGCGGCCTGTCGTGTCACGCGTCACGGCCAGCAGCGAAACCACCTTGCCCTCAGCATCGCGCAAGGGTGCTGCGTGGGTTTCCAGCCAGCGACGCGTTCCGCATTGGCCGACCACCTCGAATTCCAGCACACCGCTTTCCCCCTGCAACACGCGCTGACTCAGATCCAGAAAGGCCTGACGGTGCGCATCGGCGATGAAACTGATCAAGCCGCTGGCATTGACCGCCTCGACGCTTGTCGCTTCCAGCATCGCCAACCCGGCACGGTTCATCTGCAGAAGCTTGCCTGCCGAATCAACGACCTTGACGCATTCCGGTTCGTTATCGATGATCGCGCGCAGGCGCTGCTCGCTGGCTGCGAGGCTGGCCTGTGCCTCGCTGCGTTCGATCACCGAACCGACCCAGCGTGCAAGCAGGCCGACAAACTCCCGGTCGCCGTCGTCAAAACCGCGTCGATACGGGTTCGGCGAACTGAAATTGACGGTGCCGAAAACCTCGTCCCGGACCAGAACCGGGGCACCGATATAGGCCTCCAGCTGAAATGCCTGATAACAGGGATGTCCCAAGTACGGGGAACGGCCCATTTCGGCAATGGCGACGACGCCTTCCTGCTCGATGGTGATCTGGCAATAGGTTTTACCAAAGGGGAAGGTCTGGCCGTTGTGCAGCGTTTCGGGCGGGGAAACCTGGGCAACGACGACATAGGCGTCATCGACGATATGGCTGACGATGCCGAATTCAAGCCCCAGATGGGCCGCGCCGAGGGCTAGCGCCTGCTGCAGCTGTTCGGCTTGCGGCAGGTGCGAGAAAGCGCTGATCCGGTTAAGACTGGCCAGACTCTCCCGTTGCCGCCGCTCGGCCGCCTCGCTGCGTTTGCGTTCGCCGATATCACGCGAAGCCGCGTAGAGCATGGGTTTTCCGTCGATGACGATGCCGCAAACGGTGACCTCGACATCGATCAGCGAACCGTCCTTGCGCCGATGTTGCGTCTCAAAGGCGGACGTCCCCGGCATCTTCAGGTACTTGGGAAGCATCATGCCGAGCACCTCCTCGGCGGACCAGCGGGCATCCCATTGCGTCACATTCATGCCGATGACTTCGTCGCGCTCGTAACCCAGCATCTCGCAAAACCGGTTGCTCGCTTGAACCACGTTGCCCTGCGCATCGAGAACGTGAACCCCGTCGCCCGCGTGCTTCAGATAGAGCTTGTTGCGCAAGCTCTCCTCAGCCATCCGGCGGAGAAGGTAGAGCACAAAAAAGCCGACGAGCATGGAAAGCAGAACGAAGCCGGCAAGCCAGGCGGCAGTTTTGTGGACTTCGGCATACCAATCCGCAAGATAGTCATCGCTGGCCATCGTCGCGAGTACGACCATCGACGCAGAAGGCAGGCGACGAAACGTCGCGATGCGTTCCTTGTTATCGGCCGCAACACGGGTGTAGTAGGTTGCGCTGGAAACGCCTGATGCCGCGAGCTTGATCAGTTCCTTCGAAACCGCCTTGTTGCCGATTTCGGAAAGGGGCCCGCTGGTCTGTGCCGGATGACGGCCAACCAGTCCAAGGTCGGCATCACGAAGGATGATGGCGCCATTCCGGCCAAGATCAAAGGACGCCAGGCTTCCACTCAAATAGTCGACGGAAACCGGTGCCGAGACGACACCGGCGAAGCTGCCGTCCGGATGGTTGTAGCGTCGCGCAAAACCGACAATGTAGGTCTTGGCAACGCGCCCCATGCGCGGCTTGGAGATTTGCAGCCCGCCATCCGGATGCGCGCGCAGGTAGTTGAAATAATCGCGGTCGGCCCAGCTGATGCCGGCCGACGGATCCAGGCCCTTGCCGAAGACTACGCGACCGTCGGCATTCGCTACCCGGATCGCCTCCACTTCGGGGAGGCGCTGCTGGTAGCGCTCAAGATAAAAGGCAACCTGCTGCGGGTCGATGCCGCCGGTGGCGATCTGGCGCTCGAATTCGTCGGTGATGGCGCGCAGTGCCAGGTCGATTTTTTCGATGCTGTGGGAAAGACTCAGATCCACTGCCTGCGCGATGTTCTGCGTCCGCACCTGAGCGCGCAGCTCGGCCTGCTGCCGACCGTGGTAGAGCGAATAGCCGGAGAGTGCTGCGACAAAAAGATTGGCGCAGAGGGCGCTCACCACAATTAATGTCCGCAACCGACCCCGTGCAGCAGTAGCCAATCGGGCACTATTCTGACCCATTTTTATGCTTCCCTGCTCGCCCCGGCCAACACCATACCGGCAGTGCAAAAATCCAACTGGAACGCTGCAAACGACTCAGCGGCAACACTTCAGAGACAGTTGAATTATATGACTTTATGCATAACAGGAAAAGTTGGAGCCGCTGCGAAAACAAGCCATTTCAAGCAACCGGCATCGCCTTACACCTGCCTTAGCCGTTCGCCGGCGGCAGCCAGGGTTTCCTCCTTTTTGGCAAAACAGAAGCGCACCACACGCTCGTCATGGCCGTCGTGGTAGAAGGCCGAGACTGGAATCACCGCAACACCGACCTCGCGCGTCATCCACTCGGCAAACGCCCGATCGGGCTTGTCCGAGATCGCACCGTAGCGCGCCAGCTGGAAATAGGTGCCGCGACAAGGCAGCAGCTCAAAGCGGGATGCCGCCATTTGCTGGCGGAAGAAATCGCGTTTCTGCCGGTAAAAATCCACCAGGCCAAGATGCCGCGACGCATCCTGCATGTAGGCAGCGATACCCAACTGCCCCGGCGTATTCACGGTAAACACGTTGAACTGGTGCACCTTGCGGAACTCGGCCATCAGCGGCTGCGGGCCGACGACGTAGCCGATCTTCCAGCCAGTGATGTGGTAGGTCTTGCCGAACGAGGAGATAACGATGCTGCGCGCTGCCAGCTCTGCGTGCCGGCACAGGCTCTGGTGCTCCCCCTCGTAGCAGATATGCTCGTAGACCTCGTCGCCGAGGACGACGATATCGGTGTCGCGAGTCAGCTCGGCAAGCGCCGCCATGTCTTCTGCCGTGAACAGGCTGCAGCTTGGGTTGTTCGGCGTATTGACGATGATCATGCGCGTGCGCGGACCGATCAACGACTTGACGTGGTTCCAGTCCGGCCGGTAGTCGGGGAAAGACAGGCGCGAATAGACCGCCTTGCCGCCCACCGTCTCGATCGCCGGCACGTAGCTGTCGTACACCGGTTCGAAGACGATGACCTCGTCGCCCGAGCGAACGAAGGCGGCAATGGCCGTGTAGATCGCCTGCGTCGCACCGGCCGTTACCGTCACCTCAGCGTCGACGTCATAACGCAGGCCATAGAGCGCCGCCACCTTGTCGGCGATGCCCTGGCGCAACTCCGGCATACCGGCCATCGGTGCGTACTGGTTGCGCCCGGCCAGCATGGCCTGATGCACGGCGTCGAACAGCGCCGGCTCGGCCTGAAAATCGGGGAAACCCTGCGACAGGTTGATCGCCCCGCAGTCGGCAGCAAGCTTGGACATGACGGTAAAGATGGTGGTGCCGACCCAGGGCAGCTTGGAGTCGATGGCAACGGGAGAGGTAAGCATGAGTGTCCTTGGAAAAAGCAGAAACCACGAAGGGCACGGAGACCACGAAGAGAAGCGAACTTCCTTGTATCCATGTATTTTCCCTGTGTTGTTTTCTTCGTGATCTTCGTGCCCTTCGTGGTTAAGCAAAACCACACTGTAAAATGGCATCCATGAAAGTCAATGGCACCCCTACCCGCAGCATCTGGCGCGTCGAAGCACAGCCGGTCGTCGAGATCATCGACCAGACCGCGCTGCCGCACGCTTATCGCATCCTTCGTCTGGCCTCGCTGGAAGACGCCGCACATGCCATCCGCAGCATGCAGGTGCGTGGCGCACCGTTGATCGGTGCAACAGCGGCCTATGGCGTGGCCTTGGCGCTTGAACGCCATGCCGACGATGGCGCGCTGGCCTCGGCCATTGCCACTCTCGGTGCGACACGGCCAACGGCCGTCAACCTGCACTGGGCGCTGGCGCGCATGCAGCAGCATCTGACCCCCTTGCCTGTCGCAGTGCGCAGCGCGGCCGCCTGGTGCGAAGCCGCCGCCATCAACGACGAGGACGTGGCGCAGAATCGCGCCATCGGAGAACACGGGCTGGACCTGCTCAAACCGCTGACCGAGAAGCATGGCCGGCTGGACATCATGACCCACTGCAACGCCGGCTGGCTGGCGACCGTCGATCACGGTACCGCGTTGTCGCCGGTCTATGCCGCCTTCGCTGCCGGTATCGATGTCCGTGTCTGGGTTTCCGAAACCCGGCCGCGCAACCAGGGCCTGCTCACCGCCTGGGAACTGAAACAACACGGCGTGCCACACACGGTCATTGCCGACAACGCCGCCGGCCTGTTGCTGGCACGCGGTGAGGTCGATGCGGTGATCGTCGGCGCCGACCGCATTGCGGCCAACGGCGATGTCGCCAACAAGGTCGGTACCTACCTGAAAGCACTGGCGGCGCGCGAAGCCGGCGTGCCGTTCTTTGTCGCCGCGCCGCGCTCGACGCTGGACTTTGATTGCGCCAGTGGCGGCCATATCCCGATCGAGGAGCGCGAGGGTGACGAGCTGCGCGTCATCCACGGCCGCAACGGTGAGGGCCAGCCGGCTTCGGTACGTCAGTTACCGGAAAACGAAGCTGTCGCCAACCCGGCCTTCGACGTCACCCCGGCACGCTTCGTTTCCGCCATCATTACCGAGCGCGGCAGTTGTGCGCCCGACAGACTGCTGACGCTTTATCCGGAGATGAAACCGTGACTACCCTGCGCGCCGAACTGATCACCACCGCCCGCAAAATGGCGGCTTCCGGGCTGAACAAGGGCACCGCCGGTAATCTTTCGGTACGCGAACGGGAAGGTTTTTTGATCACGCCGACGGGCATGGATTACGACACGCTGACGCCCAGCGACCTCGTCTTCATGCGGCTGGACGGCAGCTTCGATGGCCAGCGCAAGCCCTCCTCCGAATGGCGCTTTCACCGCGACCTCTACACCGCGCGGCCGGAAGCCGGCGCCGTGCTGCACGCACATTCTCCGTTTGCCACCAGCCTGGCCTGCCTGCGCCGCGAGATTCCGCCCTTCCACTACATGATCGCCCGCTTCGGCGGCGACACGCTGCGCTGCGCCGACTACGCCACCTTTGGCACACAGGCACTTTCCGACCACGCACTGGCCGCCATGGCCGGCCGTTCGGCCTGCCTGCTGGCCAACCACGGCATGCTGCTCTTCGGTCGCGACCTGAAGCAGGCGCTTGATCTCGGCGTCGAACTCGAATGCCTGTGCGAACAATACTGGCGCGCCTGCCAACTCGGCGAGCCAGCGCTGCTCGATGCCGAAGAAATGCGCGTAGTGCTGGAAAAATTTGCAGGTTACGGCCAGCAACCCTAGCGACCAGCCGCCGCTTACCGCACGCGCCAGCCCTCGCGTGCCAAGGCCAGTAGCCCCCATAGCAACAGCAACGGAATGACCAGGGTCTGCAGCACGAAAATCACCATCAGTTTGACGACGTGCTCGGTCGCGCGTTCGACGGCCTGCTGCACACGCTCGAAGCGCGCCTTCCATTCCGCCCCCTGCGCCCCCAGCCAGCCTTTCACCCGATCGAGCAGTCCTTGCTCTTCAGCGCCGGATGACGGACCCAGTTGACGGGCGTCACCAGCGGCCGAGTCGATCACCTGCTGGCTGCTGCGGTAGTCGTCCGCCAGAAATTGCTGAAAGACCACGTCGCTGCCAATCGTCGCCACCGGGATGGCAAACCGTGTCAGCACCAGAACCAGCAGCAGGCGCGGCAACCATGGCGGCATCGACTGGCGGCGCAGGAGAAATGCTGCCCAAGCCAGCGCAACTGCAGTAAACAGCAGTGAAACCAGCCAGTGCGCGCCAATTTCCAGCAGCACCTTCTGAATACCAAAGGCGATGCTCGCCGTCAGCATCAGGTCGGAGAATCTTTCGACCAGATCATTGAGCGGGTCGAGCACCTGGCCGACGCCGAGATTGACCCCCACCCCGGCAGGCTGAACCGCGATCTCGGTCCCTTGGGCAAGCGAGATGACGGCGTTGAGCGCGCGGGCCGAGGCAAAGCTGACCAGCGCGCGCTTCAAGCCGGCGTCGACCTGCGCGTTGGCAGCTGACTCGAGCGGCCCCAGCCACGAACAGGCGACCAGGGCGAGAAGCAGCGCGACGAGCGCACGGCGATACAGTAGCGCCAGGACTTCAGCTTTCACGGCGCCTCCTTTCGTGATGAGACGTTGCCAGTTTGCAGACAAGCAGGTCCGCTGTCGATCGCGCTGGCTCGCTGCTCGGTCATTTCGCCGTTGCGGCCGCGCTGAGCCAACTGCGGTGACCGCGCTTCAGATCGTACCGGCAGCAAAGATCGCCGCCACCTCCTCGGCCGGGCGCGGCTTCGAGAACAGGTAGCCCTGGCAGAGCAGGCAGCCTTCGCTGCGCAGGGCGGTGAGCTGTGCAGCGGTTTCGACCCCTTCGGCAACCACTTCCAGCCCCAGTGTCCTGGCCAGCGCGATGATCGAGGCGACGATGGCAGCGTCCTCTCGGTCTTCGCACAGGTCGCGGACAAAGGAACGGTCGATCTTCAGGCGGCTGACCGGGAAGCGTTTGAGGTAAGCCAGGCTCGAATAGCCGGTACCGAAATCGTCGATGGCCATGTGCACGCCCATGTCGGCCAGCGCCTGCACCTGCGCCAACGCATCTTCGACGCTGTGCATCAGGCTGGACTCGGTGATTTCGAGTTCGAGCGACTGCGGCGACACGCCGGTTTCGTCGAGGATGCCGCGCACACGGGCGACCAGGTCTTTCTGCTGGAACTGGCGCGGCGAGAGGTTGACGGCTACGGTTACCTGCGGCCAGCCAGCGTCGTACCATTCACGCAACTGCCGGCAGGCTTCACGCAGCACCCATTCGCCGATCTCGATGATCAGCCCGGTCTCTTCGGCCACCGAAATGAACTCGGCCGGCGGCACCAGCCCGCCCTCCGGGTCCTGCCAACGCACCAGCGCCTCCAGCCCGCAGACGCGATGAACGGAAACATCAACCTGCGGCTGGTAGTGCAGGACAAATTCACCCCGTTCGACGGCCTGGCGCAGGCGCTGTTCCATCTGGAAGAAGCGGGTAGCGGCGACATTCATTTCCGGTGAGTAGAACTGGAAGTTGTTGCGTCCCCGACTCTTGGCCGTGTACATCGCCGTATCGGCACTCTTCATCAGCGTCTGCGCGTCGCGTCCGTCGTCCGGGTAAAGGCTGATACCGATCGAGGACGAGGCGCGCAGCAAGTGCCCCATCACCTCCACCGGCCGCGCCAGCACTTCGACGATGCGCTCGGCGACCATTACCGCGTCGTCCGGGCCGGCGACCGAACCGAGAACGATGACAAATTCGTCGCCACCCAGCCGGCAGACCGTGTCGAGATCCCGCACGACCGATGCCAGGCCATTGGCTACCGTCCGCAGCAGCGCATCGCCAACATCGTGGCCGAGCGAATCGTTGACACTCTTGAAGCGATCGAGGTCGAGGAAGAGCACAGCTACCCGTGAACCACTGCGCTCAGCGACCATCAGCGCCTGCGCCAGCCGGTCCTGCAACAGGCTGCGGTTGGGCAGGCCGGTCAGCGAATCGTGGTGGGCAATATGCCAGACCTGCTCCTCGGCCTGCATGCGCTCGAAGATTTCAGACTGCAACTGGACGTTGGCGTTTTCCAGCTCAGCGGTGCGCTCGGCGACGCGCACCTCCAGCTCGTCATGGGCACGCAGCAGTGCGTCCTGCGCCTGCCGGCGCTCGGAAATATCCTCAACGACCCAGATGGCGCCGCCACCCTCATTCCAGGCCACACGCTGTGCCGTGCCGCGTACCCAGAAGGCGCTGCCGTCCTTGCGCCGCATGCGGACTTCGCCAACGAAGCTGCCATGGCGACGCAGGGCATCCTCCGCCTCCCGCGTATAGGCTGCGGCGGTCTCGTCGTCGAAGAACAATCCGCGCACCTGCTGTCCGGCGAGCTCGCCAGAGGGATAGCCGAACATTTCCGAGAAGAAGTCGTTGCAGCGCTGCAGGTAAACGCTACTGACATAGGCAATGCCGAAAGCGGTGTTGTCGAAGATCATGCGCTGCTCGGCCAGTGCCGACTGCAGGCGTTCATCCTGCCGCTTGCGCTCGCTCATGTCCTCGAAGATCCAGACCGAACCGATTTCTGGATGATGAACATCGATGAAACGGCCGCTGATCAGTGCCCAGAAAGTGCTGCCGTCCTTGCGTCGCATCCACTGCTCGCGGCGGTGGGTGCCACCGGCGGCAATGATCGGATAGATTTCCCCGGCAGCAACAAAGTCGGCATCCGAAATGTAGAAAATGCGGGAGGAGCGGCCAATGGTTTGACCGGGTTCGTAACCGAACATCTCGTCGATACGCGGGTTGCAGCGGATGACTTGGCGGTCGCGCAGCAGCAGGATGCCAACGTGGGCGGCAGCAAAGGTCGCCTCCAGGTCGCGCTGGGTATCCCACAAGGCATCCTTGATCCGCGTCTGCTCTTCCAGATCCTCGACGATCCATACCGTACCGCCACGCGGATTTTCACGATCGACTGCCGCCGCGTGCAAGCGGCAATGCACCAGGCTGCCGTCACGGCGGCGCATCGGCAATTCGACATCGAAGGGATCGCCGGCGAGCAGCGCCTGGCGCGCCCAATGCCGGAGGCGGACATAGTCGGCATCGCTCTGGTAGAGGAGGCGTGCACGCTGGCCGAAAACTTCGTCCTCGGCGTACCCGAGGAGATCGCAAAAACGGCGATTGCAGTTCTGCAACAGGCCATTGCGGACGAACACGATGCCCACCGGCGCATAGTCAAATATCGCCAGCAGCTCGGGCACCGCCATCTTACGGTTCATTGTCTCCTCCTGATCTTGCGCGCTGCGGGCCCTCTTCTGGAGCCTGTCGATCGGCTTCGGGGCCGTTTCAATATGGGGCAGATGATACCAGTTGCGAGCGGGTCAGAAAGACGCAGGAAAAAGGCAAAACAGGGAAACCACTGGCCTAGCTGCGGCCGCCGATTTCCAGCACTTGCAACAGTGCGGCGGTATCGCAGCCCCCCCAGCCATTGGCCATCAGGGCATTGAGTTGCTGGCCAACGCTAGCAACCACTGGCAAGGTCACGCCCATGCCACGCGCTGCATTCAGCAGCAGGCCAAAATCCTTGTGATGCAGACGCGCCTCGACGCCGGCCTTGAAATCGCGGGCGACCATGCGGCTACCAAACACTTCCAGCACACGGCTACCCGCCGAACCGCCAAGCAGTGCCTGCTGCACCTTAGCGGGATCGACGCCGGCGGCAGCCGCCAGGCGCATCGCTTCCGCTGCCGCCTGAATGGCGGCAACCATGATCATCTGGTTGCAGGCTTTCGCCACCTGACCGGTACCGCTGCCGCCGATATGCACAAGGGTCTTGCCGAGCACCGCGAATACCGGATGCACACGTTCCAGCACGGCTGCATCACCACCGACCATGATCGCCAACGTGCCAGCCTCGGCGCCGACGCCACCGCCGGAAACCGGCGCATCAAGCAGGTGCACGCCTTGTGTTGCCAGACGACTGGCGATGTCGCACGCCAGTGCCGGGGCGATGGTGCTCATATCGACGAGTATGGATCCGGCAGCAAATCCCGTGGACAGCCCTTGCTCGCCAAAGACCACGGTTTCGACATCGTGGCCGTGAGTAACGATGGTAAAAACCACGTCGCTGCAGCGCGCCACTTCGGCCGGATTCGCACGCAGGATGGCGCCAGCGGCCAGCAGCGGCGTTGCCGACTCCGGACGACGCGCCCAGACCGAAACTTCATACCCGGCTTCGAGCAGGCGCCGGGCCATCGGTCGGCCCATGACGCCGAGGCCGATGAACCCAAGCTTCATGGGGTGATTGCGCCCGGCGTCATTGCTGCCCGGAGAGGTTTTCGAGGAGTTTGAGTACAGCGATGGAATCTTCTTCGCCGAGACCTGAACCGACCATCGCATTGAACATCTGCGCCGTCATCGCCGAACCCGGCAGCATCAGGCCGAGTTCATGCGCACTCTGCATGACGATGTTCAAATCCTTCTGGTGCATCCAGCTCTTGAAACCCGGCTTGAAGTTACGGTCGAGCATGCGCTGGCCGTGGTTTTCCAGAATCTTCGAATAGGCAAAACCACCTAGCAGCGCCTCGCGTACGCGCGCCGGATCGGCGCCAGCCTTGCTGGCAAAGCACATGGCCTCGGCCACGGCCATCACTCCCATGCCGGTAACGATCTGGTTGCAGGCCTTGGCCACCTGCCCTGCCCCCGAATCACCCACATGAACGATGTTCTTGCCCATGCATTCGAAAGCCGGCCGGGCCTTGGCAAATGCTGCCTCCGTACCGCCGGCCATGATCGACAGGGTGCCGGCGATGGCACCGACCTCACCGCCGGAAACCGGCGCATCGACGAATTCGATCCCCTGCGCCTTCATTTTTGCTGCGATATCCTTGGCTGCAGACGGCGCGATGGTACTCATGTCCACGGCCACCAGCCCGGATTGGGCACCGGCGGCGGCGCCGCGCTCGCCGAGCATCACCTGCGCCACATCCGGTGCATCGGCAACCATCGAGATCACGACCTCGACCTGGCGCGCTACATCGGCGGGGTCGGCTGCCACGGTTGCGCCGGCATCGGCCAGTGGCGTCATCGATTCGGCACGGCGTGCCCAGACGACGACCTGATGTCCGCCCTTCAGCAGATTGAGCGCCATCGGGCGCCCCATGATGCCCAGACCAAGAAATCCGATTTTCATGCCCACCTCCGGAAATGCACGACGAACAATGCTGCGACCTACTCCAGCACGAAGGATTGCGCAGTCGGTACGGAGAAGCGACCGTTCAGCTTGATGAGTTGGACTCGGTGGGCATTGGCCAGGCGATCAACGAACTCTTCGCCCTTGGGCATCAGCCGCACTTCAATCCGCCGACGATCTTCGGTTGAACGCCGGCGCTCGACGAAGCCCTGTTTTTCACAACGGGAAACCAGCGCGACAACACCGTGATGCTGCGCCTGCAGACGCTCGGCGATTTCACCAATGGTCGCCCATTCACGGCCAGGAAAGCCCTTGATGTTGAGCAGCATCAGATACTGCAGCGGCGTAATCCCCGCCTTGCGGGTGACCTGCTCGGAAAAGCGCAGGAATTTCCGAATCTCGTAGCGAAAATTGGCGAGGATTTCGAATTCACCCTTGGTCAGGGGAGGTAAAGGCTTGTCGCTCACGTTTGAGGCTCCGGGGGTTCACACATTTGATTTGTCGTTTGAGCAACGATTTTACCGGTAAACATCGGCCGCAAAAAAAGAAAAACCCGCTGACACCAAGAAGTGCCTGCGGGTCCAAATGTTACCTTTCGGGGGGATGAAAGATAACGGGAGAGGTAAATACGAGAAGGCTATGCCGCCGATCTCGAATCACGCAGAGATAGTACATCACAGAGCGATATAAAAGCAAGGGGCCGCGCCGCCAGGATTGGCAACGCTATGAGAACGGGCAGCGAACAGGGAGTGGCGCAACTAGCCGAGGTTTGAGGCTTCGCCTGACTCAGCGCCGGCGGCCGTTTTCTCGCTCCGGGCAACGCACGGGATGGTAATGACGAAACGCGTTCCTTCACCGGGCTCACTCTCGACAAGCATGTCGCCTCCTAGCAGGTCGCGTACCAGATTGAGCACGATCGACAAGCCGAGGCCACTACCGCCCTTGCCCAGCTTGGTGGTAAAGAATGGGTCAAAGATACGCGGCCGCAGCTCGGCGGGAATGCCGGCGCCATTGTCGGCACAGACAATCTCCACCTGGTCGCCATCAAGATGGCGCGCATGCAGCGATACCGCGCCCTCGCGACGCCCTTCGAAAGCATGCACCAGCGCATTCTCGACAAGATTGGTAACGACCTGCCCGAGCGCACCGGGGAAGCTGTCGAGTTCCACGCCAACCTCTGCTTCCAGTTCAAAAATGTAGGGTGAATGCTTGAATCGCGGCAGCAAAGTCATGCGGATTTCTTCCAGCACGGTCCCCAGGTCGAACTGACGCCGCCGGTCGCTTGTCTGGTCAACCGCCACCTGCTTGAAGTTCTGGATCAGGTTGGCGGCGCGCAGCAGGTTGCGTTCAAGCAGGTCGTCCGATTCCCGCACACTGGCAAGAAAATCCTCAAGCACCGAACGGCGCAGCGACCCGCTGGCCAGTTCGACCTCGAATTCGGCAATACGGTGTCCGACGGCCGAAGCGACCATCCGTGCATTGCCGATCGGGGTATTGATTTCGTGGGCAATGCCGGCGACCAGATTACCCAGAGACGCCATCCGTTCATTGCGGGCCAGCACTTCGGCGGTACGCCGCAATGCCGTGACGTCGGTCTGCAGCACGAGGCGCCCTCCTTCCGAAGTCATCAGGCGCTCAATATTGACGATGCGGCCATCCGGCAAGGGGCGATCCCATTGTCCGAAGCGATTCCAGTCGCTGCTCTCATCGTTGCGTAGCGGCGCATCGCCGCGTGCGGCCATTCCCTGGCGCAACGCTTCCCGCGCCACGCCCTCGCACAAGAGTTCGGCAGAGCTTGGGTAGAGGCGCTTGAACGCATCGTTCCAGGCCACCAGATGCTGGCCCTTGTCCCACAGCAGGATACCGATCGACATGGTGTCGATGATCTCGCGCAACCACTCGGCCGACTGGCGTACAGCCGACTCGGCCTGACGGCGCTCATCGACTTCCGCCTCCAGTCGCTGCGTGCGCTCGGCAACCCGAAGTTCAAGCTCGGCATTGAGTTTTTCATAGAGCCGGTTCGCCGAGAGCAGCCCGTGTTCGGCTTCCTTGCGCGCGGTGATGTCCCGCCAGATGCAATAAAGAATGTTGTGACCATGATCATCCAGCCGAGCCAGTGTCACCTCGACGGGGAAGCGGCTTCCGTCGCGCCGCTGATGCTCCCACTCGAAGCGATGGATACCCCGGAGGTAGGCGGTTTCCATCATCTTCTCGGCCTTGTCGAAGGACGGCCACCCATCCGGCTGGAATTCCGGTGACAACTTCGACGGGTGCGTGGACAACAATACCTCCCGGCTCTCATAGCCGAGAATTTCGACTGCGGCATGGTTGCAATCGATGAACAGTTTGCCGTCGATCAGCCAGCAGGGATCGGGAGAACGGTCAAAGAGGTCACGGAAACGCTGCTCGCTTTGCCGCAACTCGGCATCGGCCCGCTTGCGTTCGGTGATGTCTGTGTAGGAACTGACAAAACCGCCCCCCGGCAGCGGCGTGCCCCGCACTTCGAGCACCGTGCCGTCAGGCCGGGTACGTTCGAAGTGGTGCGCCTCCTGCAGGTTGATGCGTGCGGCTGCCTGTGCAACATAGGCCTCGACATCGACGTCGCCATATTCGCCACGCAGCACGTTATAGCGAACAAAATCGAGCAGGGTATGTGCCTCGCCTTCAAACATCTCGCGCGGAAAGTCCAGCAACTTGCGGAACTGTTCGTTCCACTCGACGATGCGCATCTCGCTGTCGGCGACCGACACCCCGCCGGGAAAATGCGCCAGTACAGATTTCAGGCGGTTGTTATGGACCTTTAACGCCTCTTCAGCGCGCTTGCGATCGGTAATGTCGGTGGCCAGTACCAGCAGCGCCGGGCGCCCTTCGAAGGCGACATGCAGTGAAGTGATATCGACATCGATCAATCGACCGTCCTTGCGCAAATGGTGCCATTCTCCCCAATGCTGCGCCCCGTCCGGAGACAAGCCGGAGAGATGTGCCGCAAGGCGCTCCCGCTCATTATCCGGATGCAGCGTAGCAAACTGTTTGAGCAGCAACTCCTGACGCGAAAAACCGTAACCGGAGAGAAAGGCGGCGTTGGCATCAAGCAAGTACTGCCGGTGCAATTCATAAACGACCATCGGCACCGGGTTGCTATCGAAAAGCGCGCGGTATTGTGTTTCGCTCGCGCGCAACTGCTCGGTCCGTCGCGAAACTTCCTGATGCAGCAGACGCGGCTGACGGAGGAGCAGATAGGCGGCAAAGCTGGTGAGCCCAGAAAAGGTCAGCACACCGAGCAAACCGAAAATCAGATTTTGCGCCGACACCCAGCCGGCTACCGGCGCAATGCTCAGCACCCAACGTCCATTCGGAACAGTAATAGGAATTTCCACCGCCGCGACAAGCGCGTCCTCGCCGGAGCGGGAGAACACCTGTCGCGTGCCGTCCGGACGGATGCGCCACAATTCATAGGCGTAACCGCCCTCGACCAGCGCATTCAAGCGTGTTGCCGCCAGCAGGTCGGGGATGCGGATGAGGACCTGGGCTAGCCCCCAGAATTGATCGCTGCCCTGTTCATCGGGAACGAAGATGGGGTGGCGGCCAACAACGCCGACCCCGCCCTGCTTCAGATCAAAGGGGCCGGTCAGACCAAGCTGCCGCCGCTCGATGACCTGCCGGACTTCCGGTCCCTGCAGCGGGTCATTCAATGGCGAAAAGCCAATCACCGCCTCGTTGCCGGCCAGCGGTACCACCTGCCGTATCGTCCCGCGGGGGGCCAGTTGCAGCGCGGTAATGCCGCCATAGACGCGGATCATCTCCGCACCAAGCGTTTCGAAGTTGTTGATCTGCCCTTTACCCTGGCGCACCAGGGTCGCCAACGCGTAGGAGGCAGACAGCGAGCGATCCAGGCGTTCGCCCAGATCGTGGGCGACGGCACTGGCCAGATGGCGCCCCTGGTCCTCTGCGGTGTGGCGACGAACCTTCTCGACAAACCACATCAAGGTGCCGGCCAGCAGCAGCGACACGAGAAAGGTCAGCAGCACGCCAGGGACCAGCCAGTCCCTCGCTACAGCTCTGCCGGTTTCCCGCCTCTCATTTTCAGCCAAGATTCACCCTTTCGGCCCGCCACACCCTCGGCAGAGATTACTCCCAAAGGATTAGGGCGTGTTCACCGTAGATTCGTGGAGCGCGTTGCTATGCAAAGGCGGTGAATGCTAGGCGCGCGGCACCGCCCGCACTAATGTGCGGGCAAGCTGTGCAACGACGCAGGCGCCGTCTTTGCACAGCAACCCTTCGGGACGATGTCTGTGTGGGCGCGTCGCGGTGTTGCATCGGCTTGCCTGGCACCAGCCAGGCTACGCCGCCGCGCCTTGCGCTGCATCCCACACAGACATCGTCGCGCCCATGAATCTACGGTGAACACACCCTAAGCGCTCCAGATATTACGGCAGCGGGTTTCCTTGACCCGCCACGCCGCCAGGGCGCCCCCGCAGGCGCTGAGTGCTATCACCAAAAGCCCCCCGCGCCAGGCATCGATTTCGTAGAAACGGGCACCGTTGAGCATGCCGCCTTTCCAGCCGAGATCCATGATCCAGCCAAAAATTGGCTGCAACAACGCACCG
Organism: Rhodocyclaceae bacterium; assembly: GCA_041674785.1. Classification (GTDB taxonomy): domain Bacteria; phylum Pseudomonadota; class Gammaproteobacteria; order Burkholderiales; family Rhodocyclaceae; genus Proximibacter. The sequence goes on along the minus strand of JBAYVG010000009.1, from coordinate 35,168 downwards.
GCGAGAAAGCCGCCCATATTGGCCACCGAGGTCGACATGCCGGAAAGCAGCGGCGGGTTAACCTCCTTGGCACAGGCCCAGGTCAGGCTGAAACCGGCGGTGCACACGCCCATCAGCGCGAACAGGGAGTACGAGAGCCACAGGGGCATGGTCGCCCCGGTAAGCCAGATCAGCCAGAGCAGGGCGAACATATTGGTCGTCACCACCAGCACCGGCTTGCGGCGGCCAAGGCGGTCGGAAAGCGTGCCGAGGAAAAAGCAGCCAACGGCAAAACCGCCGAACCACAGCGACAGGTGCCCGGCCGCGACATCACGCGAAAGACCATGGACCTGCACCAGATACGGCGTTGCCCAGAGGCCGGCAAAAGCAAAGAAGGCCCCGGCAACTCCCGTGTTGGTAAGCGCGGCCGGCCAGGTCGAACGGTTCCGCAACACCTGCATCAAGCCATTGAGAATCACCGTCCGGTCAAATTTCGGGCGATGCGCGGTACTGCCTCCATCCTTGCCATCGCGCACCCAGATCCAGCAGGCAATGCCGAGCAACAGTGAAATCACACCAGCGACTACAAACACGCTGCGCCAGCCAACGGCCTGTGCCGTCAGGGAAAGCGGCACGCCAGCCAGGACTGAACCGAAGTTGCCAACCAGCATGCACAGCCCGGTGAGCGTGGCGAAATGTTTTTCATCGAACCACACGGCAATGATCTTGAGCATGGCAATGAAGGTTACCGAGACCCCCAGCCCGACCAGCGTCCGCCCGACCAGCGCCACATTCATCGACGGCGCCAGACCAAAAAGGATGCTGCCGATGCAGGCAATGATCGCGCCGAGGAGCAGGATGCGGCGTGGCCCGAGCGTATCGACGAGGATGCCGGTCGGTACCTGCATGATCGTATAAACGTAGAAATAGGTCGCCGCCAGCACGCCGAGCGAGGCGGCGGTAGTCTGGAAGGAGACCGCCAGATCCTGGGCGATACCCGCCGGGGCAAAGCGGTGGAAGAAGGACAGCACATAGGCGCCTGCCACAACGGCCAGCATGAGCCCGTTGCGGCGCATCGAATCGGTCATTTCCGGTCCTGTCTACGCAACAGCGCAGTAAGAATGGGGGGCGTCAGCAGGGTGGTCAGGATGACCATGATGACGATCACCGAGAACATCGCTTCATTAACCACGCCAAGCTGCTTGCCGACAGCGGCAAAGATCAGACCCACCTCGCCACGCGGCACCATGCCCCAGCCGACGATCCACGGATTGTGGCCGCGCCCGGCGGCAAAGCCGGCAACCAGCTTGCCGACAACCGCCACCACGGTGATGCCCAGCGCGACGATGACAATCTGCGGATCAGCCAGCGTACGCAAATCGACCTGCATGCCGGTGAGCACGAAGAAAACCGGCACGAAGAAATAGCCGATCGGCTCGACCATGTGCTCGTGCTGATGATGGGTGTGCTTCTCCAGAATGGCGCGGATGCGATCGCCAACGCCCGGCTTGATCTCGGCCGGCAGCGTTTCCTCGATATCCTGCACCAGCTTTGGCGTTTCAAAACCCTTGAGATACACCGGCTCGAACAGCAGGCCGGCGGCAAAGGCGCCAATGATCGGCGCCAGCCCGATGGCATGCGCCAGCCAGGCAAGGAAGAGGCCGCTGGCCAACACCAGGGCAAAGAGCATCGAATGGCCACTATCGAGTTGCGCCAGTCGGCCGGCAAAGCGCCTGGCCAGCATGCGCCCGATGATGATGGAACCACCGAGGAAGGCGACGGCCTCGAAGATGATCATGCCGACCTGACCGAGGCTCACCGAGCCGGCCTGCACCAGGCTGGAAACCACCGCCAGAATCACCAGGCCGAGCACATCGTCGATCACCGCCGCACCGAGAACAATCTTCGCCTCGGCCATGCCGAGACGGCCGAGATCGCGGAAAACGCGACCGGTGATGCCGACCGAGGTCGCCGCCAGCGTCGCCCCGAGGAAGAGGTAGGTATTCTCATTCTGCCCGGGCAGCAACAACGGCCCGACCACATAGGCACCAAGGGAGAAGGGGACGGCGATGCCGATGGCACCCACCATGAAAGCCTTGGCGCCCACCTTGACCAGATCGTCGAGGCGCGTCTCCAGGCCAATCTGCAGCAGCAAGACGATGACGCCGAGCTCGGCAAGAAAGGCAATGATCGGATCACCGGCCACCTTGTCGAAATAGTGGAAGCCAAAGATCGCCAGGTTGCCCAGCACCACCCCGAGCAGCAACTCACCCAGCACCGCCGGAAAGCCGATGCGCTGCGTCAGCGGCGAAAACAGGCGCGCCGCCATCAGGATGATCGCCAGCCACAGCAGGTTCTCGCCAACGACACCGGAACCGGCGGCAAAGGCCGAGGGCAGGCTGACGACAAAGGCCAGAAAAAGGATCAGCGGACGGCTGACAGCGCGGATCGGATGCATGCGAACTCCTGGTTTGGTGGCCGTCGGCTACGGCCCTGTTTCCTGTTACCGGCAGCGGTCGCCTACTTCAGTGCCGCCATGGCTTCCGCATGCGTTTTACCTGCCGCGTTCCTGCGCGCCTCGACATAGTGCCCGATGGTATCGCTCATCGACCGGCCAGCGCCTTTTTCGACCAGCGCATCGAGTACGTCAAGCGAAGTCGCCGGCGACTTGGTCGCGTCGAAGATAAAGCGGGCGGCACGCGTACAGGCAGCCGCCACTGCCTGCTCGGTCTCGCCGGTGGCCTTGATCGCCTTCGCCATCTGCGCCCGTGCATGCACCACGCGCGGGTCATTGGCAGCCACATCCTGCTTCGCCGCCAGCGACACCATGCGCTGCGGAATACTTTCCTCCCCGCGCGCAGTCACCGACTCCAGCGGCGTGGTGGCAGCAATGGCCAGGGCGGGCAACAGGCAGGAAAGCAGGAACAACGAACGCATGAAAAATTCCTCGGAAAGAAACAGTCAGGCAAATCTTATCATCGGGCCGCAGCGCCGCCCGAACCGGACGTCGCCAGGCGAAATCGTTTCTCGATACCGACCACCAGCGATGCGCAGAAGCCGACGAGCAGAATCGCCGCCCACTCCACCCAGCCGATCGGTGCCGTGCCGAAGATGCGGTTCATTGCCGGCAGGTAGGTCATCGCCAACTGCAGCGCCAGCATGATGCCGCTACCGATCCACACCAAGGGGTTGGAGAAGACTCCGACAGAAACAAAGGAGCGCGTCAGCGAGCGGCAGTTGAACAGGTAAAAGGTTTCGACGACGACAAATACGTTCACCGCCACCGTGCGCGCCTCGGCCAGCGTATGCCCCTGCCGCAGTTCGAGCAGGAACAGGCCGTAGGCCCCCAGCAGCAGCATCGTGCTGACCAGCACGATGCGCAAGATCAGCGGCCGGTCGAGAATGGGTGCGGCCGGCGGCCGTGGTGGCCGGTGCATCAGCCCGCGCTCGACCGGTTCAAAGGAGAGCATCAGCCCGAGCAGCACGGCAGTGGTCATGTTGATCCACAGAATCTGCAGCGGCGTGATCGGCAGCGTGGCGCCGGCAAGAATGGCCGCAAGGATGACCAGGCCCTCGCCGAAATTGGTTGGCAGGGTCCAGGTAATGAACTTGACCAGGTTGTCATAGACGCCGCGTCCTTCCTCGACGGCCGCTTCGATGCTGGCGAAGTTGTCGTCGGTGAGCACCATCGCTGCTGCCTCGCGCGCCACGTCGGTACCGCCCAGGCCCATGGCCACGCCGATGTCGGCCTGCTTCAGCGCCGGCGCGTCATTGACACCATCGCCGGTCATCGCCACCACTTCGCCGCTTTCCTGCAGGGCACGCACCAGCCGCAGCTTCTGTTCGGGTTCGACGCGGGCAAACACCGCCGTGGCATTGGCGGCGGCAACAAACTGCGCGTCGTCCAGCGCAGCCAGATCGCGGCCACTGAGTACCGCCACCCCCTCGCTGGCCGAAACGATGCCCATCTGCCGGGCAATCGCCAGCGCCGTGATGGCATGATCCCCGGTGATCATCTTCACCTTGATGCCGGCGGCGTGGCAGGCTTTCACCGCACTGATCGCACGCGGCCGGGGCGGGTCGATCATGCCGACCAGGCCGAGGAAGCTCAGCGCATTTCCGGCCAGTGTTTCATGGCTCAGTTCACCGCCGGAGGGGCGATTGCCGCGGGCAAAGGCCAGCACGCGGAAACCGCGTTCAGCCATGGCCTGCGCATGGCGCTCGACCGCAGTAGCATCGAGAGGAACGATTGCCCCCTCGCCATCGAGCATGTTGACGCAACGCGGCAGGATGCGTTCGAGCGCGCCCTTGGCATAGACCAGATGCTGGCCCTCGACATCGTGCGCGGTGGCCATGTACTGGGCAGCCGAATCGAAAGGCAGCACATCGAGCCGGGGGAAGACCGTCAGCAGTGTCGCCTCGTCCAGCCCGGCCTTGCGGGCGACGACAAGCAACGCCCCTTCGGTCGGGTCACCGACGATTTCCCAATGCTTGCCTTGACGTGACAGCGCGGCATCGTTGCACAACACGCCAGCGAGCAGGGTCTCGCGCAGCGCACCGGCAATCAGCGCGGGCTGATCGGCGGTGGTGACATTCCCTTCCGGCGCATAACCACTGCCGCCGACTTCGTGGCGGTCGCCGCCAGCCCAGACCTCGCGCACCGTCATCTGGTTCTCGGTCAGCGTCCCGGTCTTGTCCGAGCAGATCACTGTCGTGCTGCCCAGCGCCTCGACGGCCGGCAGCTTGCGAATGATGGCGCGGCGTTTGGCCATGCGCGAAACGCCGATGGCCAGCGTGATCGTCACCGCCGCCGGCAAGCCCTCGGGGATGGCGCCAACCGCCAGTGCAACGGCCGCCATGAACATGTCGAAAGCCGCTTCCCCGCGCAGCAGGCCGACGGCAAAGGTGAGCAATGCCAGCCCGCCGATGACCAGCAGCAGCCAGTTGGAAAAGGCGGCCATCTTCTTCGTCAGCGGCGTCTGCAGATCGGCCACCTCGGCAATCAGCTTCGAGATGCGCCCGGTCTCGGTGGCGCCACCGGTGGCCGCCACCAGCCCGGCCCCCTGACCGCTGACCACCATGGTGCCGGCGTAGGCCATGTTGCGGCGATCCGCCAACGAGGTCTCCGCCGGCAAGGTTTCCGGCATCTTGTGCACTGCCGTAGACTCTCCGGTCAGTGAGGCTTCCATCGCTTTCAGGCCGTGCGATTCGATCAGCCGCAGGTCAGCCGGCACCCGGTCGCCGGCAGCCAGCAGGACCACGTCGCCGGGCACCAGCACGTGGGCGCCAAGGCGATGCTTGCAGCCTTCGCGCAGGATCATCGTCTCGCTGGCCAGTGTCCGCGCCAGCGCCGCCAGTGCCGCTTCCGCCTTGCCTTCCTGGACATAGCCGATGATCGCATTGACCAGCACCACGCCGAGGATGACGCCGGTATCCACCCACTCGCCAAGCACCGCCGTGACGCTGCCAGCGAGAATCAGCACCAGCACCAGCGGCTGCATCAATTGTTCGGCAAAGCGGCGCCAGGCACGCTTGCCCGGCGGCACCGGCAGGCGGTTCTCGCCATGTTGCAGCAGCCGCGCCGCCGCCTCGGCATGGCTCAAGCCAAGCACCACATCAGAGGCCAGGTCACGCACGGCTTCCTCGGCCGACAAGGTGTGCCAGGGAGTAGAGGTTTCAGGAGGACGGTTTGTGTTCATTTGGAAAATCTATTTTTTAACCACGAAGAGCACGGAGAACACGAAGAGAAACAGAATGCAGTTTATTTTCTGTGATGCCTGCGCGGATTGGAACGGCGGATTATCCGGATGAATCAGAATTTTTTATTTTCTTCGTGTTCTCCGTGCTCTACGTGGTTAATCGCTTCTCTTCCACTATTCCACCACCTTCGAATCGATCGTCAGCGTCACCGGCCCGTCATTGATCAGATGCACCTGCATGTCGGCACCGAACACGCCGGTCGGCACCGGCCGACCTAGGGCGGTGGCCAGCTTGCCGACAAAACGTTCGAACAGCGGCTGCGATATTTCCCCACGTGCGGCACGACTCCATGAGGGACGGTTACCCTTCTTCGTCGAAGCGAACAAGGTGAATTGCGAGACGGCGAGAATCCGCCCATCGACCTGCTGCACATCGCGGTTCATCACCCCCTCGCCGTCGGCGAAGATGCGCAGACGGACGATCTTTTGCGCCATCCAGTCGAGGTCGGCCTCGCTTTCATCTTCGCTGAAGCCGGCCAGCACCAGCAGGCCATGACCGATGCTGCCGGTGATTTCCCCGGCGACCGTGACATGCGCCTCGCTGACACGCTGGATCACTGCACGCATTTGTTAAGCTCTCACGGATGGGGCCGAAAAACGGCGCCGGAAACCACGCCACGCACGGTACCGGCCAGCGTCACCATCCAGACGACCAGCAGCAGGAACCAGCAGGCGACACCGAGCGTATCGACACCGCCGATGCCGGTCAGCGGCGACAGGCGCAGGCTGGCAGCAACGAAGGCGCCAAGCGGAAAGGTGAAGCCCCACCACGACAGTGCGAACGGCAGCTGGCCGGCACGGTGCGCCGTCCACGTCAGCAATGTGGCCATCACCAGCCACCAGACACCAAAACCCCACAACAGCAGCGAAATGAACAGGAAGGGTTCGTGCGCCACGGCGAACGGCAACTGGTCGAGCACGTTCAACAGGCTGACCGGGATGACGCCCAGTGGCGCCAGATGAATCCACGCCGTCGGCGTCAGGATGCCGACCGCCGGCTTGGCCAGCAGCTTGCGCTGCAGGGTCAGCCCGAGCAGGCCGAGATACATCAGCGTGCCCGCACCCAGCCCGACGACGTTGAACAGCAAGCCCAGCTCACGCAGGGCGCCCGACTGCAATTCGAGCAGGGGGCCGCCGGCAACCGGGATGACCACCAGGCCCACGGCCGGTATGAACTTGGCCGGCGTCACATGTTCGAGGTCAACATGCTCGCCGCGAAACATCAGGAAGAGCACGGCGAAGCTGAAGACGAAGACCAGCGCCGTGCCGCCCCACCAGAAAGCCAATGCCACTGCCGGCATGCCGGTAATGGCCAGCCACTGCGCCGCCAGCACCAGCATGGCAATGGCAAAGGTCGGGTAAAAGCTGGCCTGCACCGGGTGGCGCAGGGTCATCATCGCCGCCTCGTGGAAGCACAACCAGCGCGTCAGCCAGGGCACCGACAGCACGCAGAAGAGCAGCACGTTGAACCAGTGCAGCCCCTGCGCCAGCGGCGCCATCAACGGCCAGCGCCCGGACAGCGAATGTGCGGTCAGCGCCAGCACGCCGGTGCCCATGACGGCAGCAAACCAGCCGGGGGCGAAGCTGCGGCTGATTTCGGAAAAAGAGGGGAACCCGGCGGGGGCGACCGGATGGCTTGCGGCGGGAGAACTCATGGCAGGATCCTGCATATAAGACGATTCTTATTATGCCCCACGGCATGCGGTACGTCCTGCGGCGACTGCCCGGCAGACTCAATTTCGCCGGGCGACTACAATGGACTGTTGCTGCCAATGACCATGAGGAGTTTCAGATGCGCGAGATCTCGGACGAAAAATCAGCAGTCAGCCTTTCCGGCTGGCTCGCCCTGCCCCTCTGGCTGGCGCTGCTGATCTGGGCGGCGTGGCCCTTCATCGGGCTGCTGGCATGGAACCTCGGCGTTTCTCTGCCCTTCCCGCGCCAGCCCTCGGTAGCCAATATCCTCGCCATTCCCGTGCTGCTCTTCCTGGCCAAGGGCTTCGGCATCCTGCAGCCGAACATCGCCGCCATCTTCACCTTCTTCGGCCGCTACGCCGGTACGCTGCACAGCGCCGGCTTTTACTGGGTCAATCCCTTCTTCCAGCGCCAGAAGATGTCGCTGCGCGCGCACAACCTCAACACCGCCACCCTCAAGGTCAACGACCGCGCCGGCAACCCGGTGGAAGTCGCGGCGGTTGTCGTCTGGCGCGTTTCCGATACCGCCCGTGCCGCTTTCGATGTTGAGGATTACGGTACCTACATCGTCATCCAGAGTGAATCAGCCGTACGCTCGGTGGTCAGCGCCCGCTGGTACGACGGCGACACCAACGGCCGCAATTCGCTGCGTGGCGACATGGAGGCCGTGGCTGAACTGCTCGCCACCACCATTCAGGAACACGTCGCGCTGGCCGGCATCGAGATCGTCGAGGCGCGCATCTCGCACCTCGCCTACGCCCCGGAAATCGCCAGCGCCATGCTGCGCCGGCAACAGGCCGAAGCCGTGGTCAGCGCCCGCGCACGCATCGTCGATGGCGCCGTCGGCATGGTCAAGCTGGGCATCGAGCAGCTGGAAGCCGCCGGCGTCGTTCAGCTCTCCGCCGCCGACCGGGTCAAACTGGTGACCAACCTGATGACGGTGCTGGTCTCGGAAAGCGAAACACATCCGGTGCTGTCGGTAGGCAAGGAGTAGCCCCTTTTCAGCACTGACGCTCAATGATTGAAGCGGAAATCCGTCGCCGCGTGTGACCGCCAGTCGCTATCGCCGGTCAGCTCCAGCACCTGCGCGTGAAACCTGAGGATGGTCGAGCGGTGGCCGACACTGATCAGCGTCGTCTGCGTTTCGACCAGTTGTTCATAGAGGAAAGCCTCGTTGGGGATATCCAGCGCACTGGTCGCTTCGTCGAGGATGGCGAAGCGTGGCCGGGTCAGCAGCAGGCGGGCAAAGGCGAGGCGCTGCTGTTCGCCGATGGAAAGCACCTTGTGCCAGTCCTTTTCGGTATCGAGGCCGCCAAAGCGGTGGGCCAGATCGGGCAGGTTCACCTTTGCCAGCAAGCCCAGTAATTCGTCATCGGAGCTGGCAAGCATCCTGTTCGGGTAAAGCAGCTGGCTGCGAAGTGAGCCGACCTGCATGTACGGCTGCTGCGGCAGGAAGAGGATGTCGTCCGGCCCTGGACGGAAGATGGTGCCGCTGCCTGAATACCACAGGCCGGCGATGGCGCGCAGCAGCGAACTCTTGCCGCTGCCGCTTTCGCCGACGATCATCAGCCCCTGGCCGGGCTTGACTGTCACCGACAGGTTCCTGACCAGCACACGGTCGTTGTTCGGCGTGTGCAGGGTGACCCCTTCGAGCACCAGATGGGAGGCCTCCACCGACTGGATGCTGCTGCCTGCCGCAACCTCACTTCCCGATTGCGCCGGCAGCACTTTTGCCAGGGAATCGAGGCGATCCACCCCCGCAGCAAACCGGCTCAGCCCTTCGAAGTTTTCGACGATCAGCGAAATCGCCGAGAGCACCATGGCAAACGCACCCGCCGCCTGCACCGCTCGCCCCACTTCGAGCTCGCCCGAGAGGACGCGCGAGGCAATGATGGCGCTGGGGATGACCAGCGTCAGCAGGTTGTAGCCATGCTGGAACAAATTGAGCCCGAGCTGGCTGCGGATAAGGCGGTTGAAATTGTTGAAGGCCTCGGCAAAGCGCCGCCGTACCAGGTTCAGTTCCTGTGCTTCGCCTCGGTAAAAGGCGATCGACTCGGCGTTCTCGCGCACGCGCACCAGGCTGAAGCGGAAATCCGCCTCGCGCCGCAGCTGGTTGAAGTTGAGATTCATCAGCCGCTTGCCAAACACGAAAATGACGATGCACGTGCCAGCCGCCGCATAGACCACGAGGAAGTAGACCAGCTCATGCGAGATCGACCACAGCACGGTGCTGAAAGCGATCAGTTGCAAGGTCGAGCTGATGATGATCAGGAGAAAGAAGAGCGAACGCTGGGTGAAGGTGGCAATGTCTTCGGCCACCCGCTGATCGGGGTTGTCGATGGTGTTGTTGGCGTTCAGCTCGTAGAAATGGCGGTGGCTGAAATAGCTTGCGAGAAACCGGTTGGTCAGCCAGCGCCGCCAATGAATGCCCAGCTTGTCACGGACAAAATAGTAGAAGGCATAGATCGGCACCGCAATGATGAGCAGGATGAGGCACAGCCGGATGGAAGCCCAGAAGCGATCTTCGTCGCGGGCAGCCAGTGCCGAGGTGAATTCACCGGTTTGCTCGTTGAAGAGCACGGCGAACTGCGTCTGTCCGAGCAGGAGGATGACCAACAGCAACAGCAGCCCCCACGCCTTCCAGCGCTCGTCCTCGCGCCAGAAGGGTGAGGCAAGCGCCCAGAAACGCTGCAGGATTTGGCGATCGGCCGGTTTCATTGTTTTTATGGTGATGAGGGAAACTGGCTCGGAAAAAGTCTTTGAAAAAGGGCTTTGAAGGCAGTGGAACTGTTTTACTCCACCGCTTGCTGCGGGGTCAAGCCACCGACCTTCACGACCTCCCACCACCGGCCATCTGCCGGGCCAGACCGAGCTTGGCCGAACGCTCCATCTTCCGCACGAAATCCGGGAAATCCAGCCCGAAGCGGGCGCGCAATTCCCGGGCGTGGTTGTGCAGCCAGCGCCAGCGCGGCTCGAAATGACGCTCCCTGAACGCCAGCAATACGTGGTTACCGTCGTCCGGAACGGGGATGATCAGCACCTGGTCGTCAAAAACGTGCATCACCTCGCCGACGAGGCCGGCGTAGCTTTCGCGTTCACCGGCCAGGTTGATGACCAGCACGCCTTTCGCCGACAGCTTGTCCCACGCCGATTGCAGAAATTCCCGGCAATTGAGTGCCGGGGCAAAACCATGTTCATCGAAGGCGTCGATCAGCAAGGCATCGACTCCCGGCTCGACCTCGGCAACATAGTCGGCACCGTCGGCCTGCAGTATCTGCAGCAGCGGACCCGGCGGCGGCAGCAGGAAGGCTTCGCCAAAGGCAATCACTTCCGGACTGATCTCGACAGCGGTAAAGTGCGCGGCCGGCAGATGGCGACGGCAGAATTTCAACAGCGAGCCACCACCCAGGCCGATCAGCACAATGCGCTCCGGGCGTGGCTGGAAGAGCAGAAAGGCCATCATCTTCTGCGTGTAACGCAAGGCCAGGTCGTCCGGTGCCGCCAGGCGCATGGCGCTCTGCATGAGACGCACACTGAAATAGAGGTAGCGCAGCTGGCCGTCGTCAACGACGAAGGGTTTGTCGTAGCTCTGGTCGAGCAGGCGGGCACGCAAGGAATTCAGCTGGTTCGGCGTCGCCGGCGGTTCGAGCAGCAGCAGCTTGCCGAACTCCGTTTCAAACGGACTCGTTATTTCGAACCATTGGCTGTTGTTGCTTGTCTTCATCGTGTCATCGGACGACGATGTCGTTATCGGAATAAATCGGGCAAGACCGACGAGGGAATTTCATGCGCATTACCAGAACCTTATTGTTTTTTGCGACCCTGCTGATCAGCACCCACGTATCGAGTGCCGGCCTGTTCGAGCGGGAAGTCGCTTTCTCCGAAGCGGATATCGCCTCGGCGCTGGCCAAAGCCAAGCCACTGCAATTGTCCTACGGCGGGCTGCTTTCTGTCGCGCTGAATGAGCCGCCGCGCATCCTGCTTGACGGCAGCGATGGCCGCGCCCGGATCACAACAGGCGTGGATGTTGAGTTGCAGGGCAAGCAGCCGATCCGCGTTGAAGCCAGCGGCCGTGCCGGCATTCGCTACGACGACCAGAGCAAGGCTTTCTACCTGGAAAACCCGGTCGTCGATTCGGTGAGCACCCCGGCACTCCGGAAAGAGGCCAACCCCGCTGTACGCGAAGCGGCCTCGCAACTGATCGCCGCCTACTTCCGCTCGAAGCCGGTCTACGTCCTGCGCGAAGATGGCAGCCCGCAGGAAATCGCCGCCCGCTGGCTGCTCAAATCGGTGCGCATCGAACCGGGGCGGGTGGTCGCGGTGCTGTCGACAATTTGATTCGCGAGTGGCTGTGCCGGCCCATCAGTCTGCAAACGCCCACTGCCAACGATTACTGCACCTTGTACGCTGCGTGGCAGGACGCACACTGCTGAGTCACCCGGGACAGCGCCGCGAGGGCTGGTTGCGCATTGCCGCTGTTTGCCGCTTTGTTCGCCTCAACAGCAAATGCGCTGGCTGATTTGTGCATTTCCAGCCCAATACGGCGCATACCTTCCGGCATGCGTTCATTCATCAGTTGCTCTATGCTCGCCGGCTTTGACATTTTTGGCGCAGCAGAATTATCGCTGGCGCAACCGTCGGCCGAAGGCGACTCCATGCCCAAGCGGGCATTCGCAATGTTGGCGGCCTGCACATAATTGCCGACGGACAGGGCGCCGATTATTTCCGAGAGCGCCTGCAGATGATCGCGCATATTGGCCAGCGTATGGTCGCGCATGGGCGGCGGGAAGTTGACCAGTTGTCGGCCATCAACCGGCATGTTGGCCATGTGTTTCCGGTGCATCGCAGGATCGTGAGTCTGTGCATTGGCAAGCAGGCCAAAGCTCAGGCTCAAGGAGACAAAGACAATACGCAATGAAGGCATGGTAATTCTCCGTAAGGGGCTCAGGCTTGAATCGTAGCCATCCCCAGTCCGCATGCGTATGATCGCGATCACACGCCCTTCTTTCCATTTCCGCCCCACTTCCCGATGAACTGGCAAATCCTGATCGAACAACAAGCAGGACTGGCACACATTCCCGCCGAACTGCGCAAGCAGGCGGATTGCCGTTCGCTTGACCGCAGCGCCACACTGTTTCATATCGGCGACCTGGTACAAACCGTGTTCTCGGTAATCTCCGGCGAAGTGCGTCTGGTCCGGCGCGACATGAGCGGCAGCGAAATTGTTCTTCAGCGTTCGCGTGGCGGTTTTTTTGCCGAAGCCAGCCTGGGCAGCGCGCGCTATCACTGTGACGCCGTGGCGACGGAGGTCAGCAAGGTCCTGTGCTTTCCCGCCAGGCAATTCCGCGCGGCATTGGATGACGATGCTGATTTCCGTGATGCCTGGCTCGGACATCTCGCCCGCGAGGTACGCAAACTGCGCGCCCAGTGCGAACGCCTGAATTTGCGCCGTGCCGACGAGCGGATTGCCCATTTCATCGAATCGGAAGGCACGGACGGCAGCATCACACTGAATCAACCGCGGAAGGCCTGGGCTGCCGAACTCGGCCTCACGCATGAGGCCTTGTATCGGGCGCTGAGCCAACTGCAGCGGAATGGCCGCTTATCCATTCAGGGCCAACAGCTAAGCCTCAAGAAGCCCTCCTGAAAGGCCGCCCAAGCATTTTTGCCAAACCATTGACGCACAATCAAACAACCGTTAGATTGTGCGCATGAATACAAAAACCACACGCGCCCAGCTCTACGAGCATGTTGCCCGCATCGGCAAGGCACTCTCCTCACCCAAGCGCCTTGAGCTGATCGAACTGCTCGCGCAGGGCGAAAAAACCGTCGAAACCCTTACTGCACAGGCCGGCATCGATCTGCGCCTGACCAGCGCCCACCTGAAAGCCTTGCGTGAGGCCCGGCTGGTGGAAACCCGGCGGGAAGGCAAGTACATCCACTACCGCCTGAGCGGCCCCGATGTGGCGCAGCTTTGGGTCGGCCTGCGCGAAACGGCCGAGGAACACCTGATCGAACTGCGCATCGCCCTCCAGCAGATGGCCAGCGACCCCGACAGCCTCTGCTCGGAAAGTCGCGAAAGCCTGCTGCAGAAGGCGCGGAAAGGGGAAGTCGTGGTCATCGACGTGCGCCCACCCGGCGAATACGACGCCGGCCACCTGCCCTACGCCCGTTCCATGCCGCTGAACGAGTTGCAACAACGGCTGGCGGATCTGCCGCCGGGCAGCGACATCGTTGCCTACTGCCGGGGGCCGTTCTGCCTGATGTCCGATGAAGCCGTGAAACTGCTCCGCAGCCGGGGATTCTCTGCCCGAAAGATCACCGACGGCGTCAGTGAATGGGCCGCTGGCGGCATGCCGATCGAAACTCCCTCCCTTTGATACGGAAGGCACACCGCCATGAACACACTATTCATCCTCAACGACCCGCCCTATGGCTCCGAGCGCAGTTACAACGCCCTGCGCCTGGCGAAAGCGCTGGCCAAACGCGAAGGTGAAACGGTGCGTGTTTTCCTGATGGGCGACGCCGTGGCCTGCGCCAAGGCCGGCCAGAAAGTCCCCGAAGGCTATTACAACGCCGGCGACATGGTGCGCATGGTCGGTGGCGAGGTCAGCCTGTGCGGCACCTGCATGGAGGCACGCGGGATCAACGAGGCCGAAGTGGTCGAAGGTGCGCAGCGCGGCACCCTCAACCAGCTGGCCGAGTGGACGGCTGCCGCCGACAAGGTACTGGTGTTCTAAGCGCATCACCACGCTCAGCCCTCGCCACATGTTCAAAGCTTTTCCCAACGTCCTTCTCCTGGCGACAAGCCAGGCGCTGATGCTCTCCGCTATCGTCATGTCGATGGCACTCGGCGCCATCCTCGGCAGCACGTTGGCACCAGACAAGAGTCTGGCCACCCTGCCGATTGCCTTGATGGTGATCGGTACAGCGATGGCCTCGCTGCCGGCTGCCATGCTCATGCGCCGCAGCGGACGCCGCGCTGGCTTTCTGCTCGGTACGCTGATCGGCATCAGCGGCAGCCTGCTCTGCGCCCTGGCGCTGCACCAACAGTCTTTCGCGCTGTTTGTCGCCGGCCATTTCCTGATCGGTAGTTATCAGGGCTTCGCCAACTACTATCGTTTTGCAGCTGTCGAAGCCGCCGATCCGGCGCACGCCAGCCGCGCCATTTCGCTGGTGGTAGCCGGCGGCGTCATTGCCGCCTTTCTCGGCCCTCAACTTGGTCAGTGGGGGCGCGATTGGATTGCCGGTGAGTTTTTCGTCGGTTCCTATCTGGCACAAGGCGCCCTGACCCTCGTGGCGTTTGCATTGCTTACCCGGCTCCGTTTGCCACCAGTTGCGATCACGCAAGCCAGCGACGCGCGGCCACTCGGCAAGATCCTCGCGCAACCGGCACTGCGCGTCGCCGTTTTCGGTGCCGCGGTCGGCTACGCGGTGATGATCATGGTCATGACCGCAACACCGCTGGCCATGCTCGGCTGCGGTTTGCCCACCAACAGCGTGACGCCGGTTATTCAGTGGCACGTGGTCGGCATGTTCGCCCCCTCGTTCTTCACCGGCTCGCTGATCAAGCGCTACGGCGCACCACGCATCATGCAGGCTGGATTTGCCTTGCTGCTCACGCAGGTGGCGATCACGCTTTCCGGCATCGAGTTCCTGCATTTTCTTTCGGCACTGATCCTCCTCGGCCTTGGCTGGAACTTTGCCTTCATCGGCGGCACGGCCTTGCTGACCCAGACCTACCGCCCCGCCGAACAATTGAAGGTGCAGGCAGTCAACGAGGCGGCGGTGTTCGGGCTGGTGGCATTTGCCACGCTGTCGGCCGGCTGGCTCTACGACCAATTCGGCTGGGCGACACTGAATCTCGCCGTCCTGCCGCTGCTGCTTGTCGCGCTGTTCGCCACGGTGGCGCTGGAGCGCCGCCGGGCACCGGTACCGGCGGCTGTCTGAGATAAATCACACCCTCGAATCAAAACCCCGAATCACGCACGTTTAGCAGAGGAGATTCCCGATGTCCGAAGTTCAGAAACCCGCCTTATCCACCCGCGCCATCCACGGCCACAGTGCCCGCGACGCACACGGCAGCCCGCATACGCCGATCTACAACACGACGACCTTTGCCTTCGCCTCGACCGCCGAGCTGCTTGACGTGGTCGACGGGAGAAAGCCCGGCAGCCTCTACACCCGCTACGGATTGAACCCGAGCATCTTCGCGCTGGAAGAAACGCTGGCCGGGTTGGAAAACGCAGAAATGGCCTGGGCCTTCTGCTCCGGCATGGCGGCCGAAACGGCGCTGTTCCTGACCCATGGCCGCGAAGGCGTCGTCTGTATCGGCGATGCCTACGGCGGCACGCTGGAACTGCTGGCCAGCCAGTTGCCGCTGCTCGGCATCAAGACCCACCTCATCCTCGGCAACGAAATCGCTCAACTCGAAACCCTGCTCGCGGCAGGCGTGAAACTGGTGTTTTTCGAGACACCGACCAACCCGACGCTGGAACTCCTCGACATCCGCACCATCGCTGCCATAGCCCACGCGCACGGCGCCAAGGTGGCGGTAGACAACACCTTTGCCTCGCCGGTAAATCAGCGCCCGCTCGAACTCGGTGCCGATTTCGTTGTGCATAGCGCGACCAAATATCTCGGCGGCCACAGCGACCTCACCGCCGGCGCGCTGATGGGTAGCAAGGCTGACCTGATGCCGGTGTGGAACTGGCGCAAGAACCTCGGCTCGATGATTGCCCCGGAAACCGCATCGCTGCTCGCGCGCAGCCTGCGCACGCTAGTGGTTCGCGTACGCCAGCAAAATGCGGCAGCACAGACGGTGGCCGAAGCCATGACCCGACACCCGCAGGTGGCCCGCGTCTACTACCCCGGCCTGCCCGACTTTCCCGGCCACGCGCTGGCAAAAACGCAGATGCACGGCTTCGGCGGCATGGTCAGCATTGACGTGAAGGGCGACGGTGTCGCCGCCACCGCCGTTGCCGACCGGCTGCGCCTCTTCGCGCTGGCGCCCAGCCTGGGCGGTGCGGAAAGCCTCGTCACCCAGCCGTGCACGACCACCCACCACGGGCTGTCGCCGGAAGAGCGCCAGCGGCGCGGCATTTCAGATGCGATGCTGCGCCTGTCGATCGGCCTTGAAGACCCGGCCGACCTGATCGCCGACCTGGAGCAGGCACTGCGCCCATGAAAGGACGTGAAAGCGGCATGCCGGACGAGGCTTACTGGGCAACGTTCTTCGACGTGGAATCCGCCCTTGACCGGTTGCTGCCCGGCGACGGACGCAGCGGCAACCTCATCGAGTTCGGATGCGGCTACGGCACGTTCACGCTGCCGGCGGCGCGCAGGATAGCCGGCGTTGTGACCGCGCTCGATATTGAACCGGAGATGGTCGCGTTCGTTCGTCAAAAAGCGGAGGCTGAGCGCATTGAAAAAATCCGCCCGGCCGTGCGCGATTTCGTCGCCGATGGCACGGGGCTGGAAGATCGCTCGCAGCAGCACGCGATGATCTTCAACCTGCTGCACCTCGAAAACCCGGCAGCCTTGCTGCGTGAAGCAAAGCGGGTTCTCGGCGCAGGCGGCACGCTGTCGGTGATGCATTGGCGCAGCGATATCCCGACGCCACGCGGCCCGTCGCTGGAGATTCGCCCCTCCCCCGAACAGTGCCGGGCGTGGATGGCAGAAGCAGGGTTCCAGTCAGTCGCTACCGTCGACCTGGCATCCTGCTGCCCCTACCACTTTGGGTTGCTGGGACGCGGATAGCCTTTTCTGCAGCTTTGGCTGCCGATTACTTCAGCGCAAAACGAACCGTCGCCGGGGCCTTGCCTGGCATCGACACCGAGGCCACCACCTTGGCACCGGCGAGTTTGAAGCGGCCCAGCGCTTCGAATCGCGTACCGGCCGGCATCAGCAGAACCTCCTGCCTTGCTGTGCCGACCAGAATGGTCAGTTTGGCACTGCCCCTGGAAACATCGACCGGTTTGCCCTGATCGCGCAGGTGCAGTTGCAGCGAATTTTCGGTTGTCACCAACTCATAATCGACATGACCGGCTTCGACGACAATGCCACCGTGCGCCGGCTGATGATCCTTGCCATGATCATGGACGCCTGACGCAAAGGCATGAGCAGACAAACCAAGCAGCAGTACGGAAAAAATGGCGCTGGCTTTCATTGGATTTCCTTTCATTGAAAAACGGTTGATACCCATCACCGACATCGCCATCAAAGCGCGCCGGCGTCGCGGTCGTTCACCAGCCGTACGGCATCCTTGCGCCCGAACAGCCAGAACAGCGCCGGCGTCAGATAGGTGTCGAGCAGGGTCGAGCTGATCAGCCCGGAGAAGATGACGACGGCTACCGGATGCAGGATCTCGGTGCCCGGCCGCTCGGCTTCAAAGAGCAGCGGCGCCAGCGCAAAGGCGGTGACCAGCGCCGTCATCAGCACCGGCGACAGTCGTTCGAGCGAACCGCGCACGATCATCGGCCGATCGAAGGCCTCGCCTTCCATGCGCATCAGGTTGATGTAGTGACTGACCTTGAGGATGCCGTTACGCACCGAAATGCCGGCCAGGGTGATGAAGCCGACCAGCGCCGCCACCGACAGCGGCTGCCCGGAAAGCCACAGGCCGAGCACCGCACCGACCAGCGCCAGGGGGATGTTGGCCATGATCAAGAGCGACAGCCGTACCGACTTGTAGCGCGAGAAGAGCACGGCAAACATCAACACCAGCGAGACCACCGAGAGCAGTCCGACCAGCCGGGAAGCTTCCTCCTGCGCCTGGAACTGGCCACCGAGCGTGACGAAGTAGCCTTCTGGCAGCTTCGTCGCGTCGACCGCCTTGCGGATATCCGCGACGATGTCGGAAAGCGCACGACCCTGCGCGTTTGCCGAGAGCACGATGCGCCGCTTGCCGTCGTCGCGGCTGATCTGGTTCGGCCCGTCGCTTTCCTCGATGCTGGCGATGCGCGATAGCGGTATGCGGCCGTTCGGCGTCTCCAGAAGGATGCGACCGAGTCCTTCGATCGAGCGTGCCGATTCGGGGAGGCGAACAACCAGCGCAAAGCGGCGGCCGCCCTCGACGATCTGCGCCACTTTCTCGCCCTCGACCAGACTCTGCAGCGTCGCCAGAATCTGCGGCGCTGGCACACCATACTGCGCCGCCGCAGCGTAATCGACGCGTACCTTGATTTGCGGCGCCAGCACCTGCTTTTCGATCTCCAGATCGGCGAGACCGGGGATCGTCGCGAGCTTGCCGCGCAGCACATCGGCCTGCCCGCGCAGCGTATCGAGATCATCGCCGAAGAGCTTGATGGCGATCTGCGAACGCACGCCGGAAAGCATGTGGTCGATGCGGTGCGAGATCGGCTGGCCAATGGCAATGGCCGCCGGCAGATTGACCAGCCGGCTGCGGATGTCGCCAGTGATTTCGTCCATGGTCCGCGTCGATTCGCCAGCCGGCATCAGGCCAACATCGAGCTCGCTGACGTGCACGCCCTCGGCGTGTTCGTCGAGTTCGGCGCGGCCGCTGCGCCGGCCGACGTGCACCACTTCCGGCACCTGCCGCACCAGAACCTCTGCTTGCGCCGCCAGGGCCGAGCTCTCCGCCAGCGTCACGCCGGGGTTGAGGCGCAGGCCGATCAAGAGCGTGCCCTCGTTGAACGGCGGCAGGAAGGTCTTCGGGAAGAAAGGCACGGCAGCGGCGGCAACCAGCACGGCGACCGCGCCGGCGGCAACGGCGGCACGCGGGCGTTCGAGCACCGCCGCGAGGCTCTTGCGGTAGCCGGCCTTCAGCCAGGCGAGCAGCCTCGTGTCGCCATGGTCGAGCGACTTCATGCGCGGCAGCAGATAGAAGGCCAGCACCGGCGTGATTGTCACCGAGACGACCAGCGAGGCCAGCGTGGACACGATGAAGGCGACGCCGAGCGGCACGAACAGCCGGCCCTCCATGCCCGGCAGCGCGAACAGCGGCAGAAAGACGAGGACGATGATGATCGTCGCGTAGAGGATCGCCGAGCGCACCTCCATCGTCGCCCGAGCAACCAGTTCGATCGGATGCAGCCGGTGATCAAGGTGCTTGGCGCGATCTTCCTTCAGCCGCCGCAGCACGTTCTCGACACCGACCACGGCATCGTCGACCAGGCCGCCGATGGCGATGGCCAGACCGCCCAGCGTCATCGTGTTGATCGACAGGTCGTAATACTTGAAGACCAGCGCGGTCATGAAGATCGACACCGGGATCGCGGTCAGCGCAATGACCGTTGGCCGCAGCGTGCCGAGGAAGAAGAAGAGGATCACCGCGACGAACACCGAGGCGCCGATCAGCTTGCCCTGCAGCGTGCCGATCGAGGATTCAATGAAAGTCGCCTGCCGGAACGTCACCTGGGGCGCATCCATGCCGGCTGGCAGCGATTTCTTCAAATCATCAATAGCCGCTTCGATGGTTCGGGTCAGGTGAATGGTATCGGCCGTCGGCTGTTTCTGGATGCCGAGAATGACCGCCGGCTGGCCTTCGAATCCCGCATCGCCACGCTTGATGGCCGGTGCGAAAGTCACGTCGGCAATCTGCCGGAGCAAAATGGCCTGGCCATTGCGGGCGGTCAGGGCGAGATTCTTCAGATCGTCGAGACGTGATGTGCGGCCCAGGTTGCGGATCAGGTACTCGCGGCCGTTGAGTTCGAGGAAGCCGCCCGAGGTGTTGGCCGAATAGCCTTTCAGGGCGCCGGTCAACTGCTCGTGGGTGATGCCCAATTCAGCCATGCGTACAGTGTTCGGCTGCACCTGGAACTGGCGCACTTCGCCGCCGATGGGAATCACCTGCGCGACGCCAGCCACCGCCATCAGGCGCGGTCGCAGCACCCAGTCGGCGTATTCCCGCACCTGCATCGGCGTAATCTTTGCCGTGTCGATGGGGATGGC
This sequence comes from Rhodocyclaceae bacterium, assembly GCA_041674785.1. Classification (GTDB taxonomy): domain Bacteria; phylum Pseudomonadota; class Gammaproteobacteria; order Burkholderiales; family Rhodocyclaceae; genus Proximibacter. The sequence goes on along the minus strand of JBAYVG010000009.1, from coordinate 14,826 downwards.
AATCTGCATGATTTCACCCATGATCGAACTGATCGGCCCCATGCGCGGCACAACGCCCGACGGCAGCCCTTCCTCCATTGAGGAAAGACGCTCGGACACCATCTGCCGCGCCCGAAAAATCTCCGTGCTCCAGTCGAAGGTGACATAAATGAAAGACAGGCCGGCACTGGACACCGAGCGCACGCTCTCGACGCCGGGCAGGCCATTCATGGTCGTTTCCAGCGGGAAGGTGAGCAGTTGCTCCACTTCCTCAGCGGCCATGCCGCCGGCCTCGGTCATGATGGTGACGGTCGGTTTGTTGAGATCGGGAAAGACATCTACCGGCGTTCGCGACAGCGTGAACGCCCCATAGGCCATCAGCACCAGGCTGGCGATGATCACCAGAAGCCGGTTGGCGAGGCTATTGTCGAGTAGTGACTTGAACATGTCGGCGCTCCGCTCAACGCACCTGGTTGATCAGCGTCGCGCCGCGCACGACAACACGCTCGCCCGGCTGCAGGCCGGCGGTGACGGCGACCTTGACGCCGTCCAGCGGCTCGACGGTGACCACGCGCGGCACGAACTGTTCGGGCGCTGCCTTCACCCACACAATGGTCTGGTTCGACGGGTTTTTCATCAGCGCCGCTGCCGGCACGCCGATCCCCTGCACCGTCCGCCGCGTCGCGACGAAGACCTTGACCGGCTGGCCGACCGCCAGCGCGGACAGCGCATCGCCCTCGCCGCGGAAGATGATCGGCAAGGCCTGATCGCGCAGGATGCGCGAAACGCCAACCAGCGCGAGCGGTACGCGGCGCTCGCCGACGGCCAGTGTGGCGCCGGCAATGTCGTCGGCGGAGAGCGGATCGAAGGCCAGCGCCTCGACCTGCTGGCGTTGCGGATCGACGATCTCGAACAGCGTCTCGCGCGCCTCGACCACCTGCCCGCTGACAACATTCGCCGCAGCGACAACGCCACTGACCGGCGCCCGCAGCTGCTCATTGGCAACAGCCGCCTCGGCTTCCTCGATGGTCTTTCGCGGCACGGTGTCGGCCAGCTCGCGCAGGCGCTGCAAACGGGTTTCAGCGAGCGAGCGGCTGTTACCGCCGACCTCGGGCGTTACCCAGGCCAGCACCTCGCCCTTCTTCACCCGCTGTCCGGGCTGCGGCAAGCCCTTCGGCCCCGGCGTCACGCGGCCGGCGACCATCGCCTGCACGCGGCCGCCGGCGTTGGGGTCCATGACTACCTTGCCGGACAGCTCAATGCTGCGCGGCAGTTCGCCGGCAACGACCGGCTCGGTGCGCACACCGATCTGGCGCTGCGCGGGCTTGGGCAGGAAGACGCTGCCGTCGGGCTTGCGCTTCGGGCCACTGCCGCTGGCCGCCGCCGGCGCATCGCCGTGATCGTGGCCTTCGCCTGCCAGCAATGGGCTGGCGGCGGGGATGAGAGCGAGCAAAAACAACAGGGCACGCGGCTTCATGCAGCACCTCCGGCATGTGGGTTGCGGGCAGCGCGCAAACGGCGCAACAACAAGGTCAGCAGGGCCAGGCCAGCAAGCGCGGCAACGATCCAGACGGCGTATTCCCGCCCGCCGTGGCGGCTAACGTCCACCACGGGCGCGGCATCATGAACATCAAGTTCGCCAGTAAGCAGGTCGCTTTCGTCACCCACGATCAAGGTAAACACCAGCGTCTTGCTGCCGACCTGGCGCAACTTGCCCAGCATCTCGGCATCGGTCAGCGAGTAGTCGCCGTGATCGGCGTGGAACGGAGCGGCAGCGCTGCGGCCGTCGAGTTCGACGGTAAGCACCGCATCAAGCACCGGCGCCGTCGTCGCGGCGCGGTCGATCAGGATGGCCAGTTCGTCATGGCCGAGACGGCCGACGAGTTCATAGGATTCGGAAACGGCGGTCACCGACGGCAAGGCCTTGCCGGTGTCGCCAGCGGGGGCTTCGCCATGGTCATCGCCGGCAGCGGCAGGCACGCTCACGGCCAGCAGCAGTGCCGTACTGATGGCCGCCAGTACAGGTTTGATCTTCATCTTGGGGTTCCTCATTTTTGTTCGGGCAGCAAGCCCAGGGCCTGGCGCAATGCCGACACGGCGGCGGCCAGGTCGATGCGGGCGCGGGCGGCTTGTCGTTCCGCCTCGACGGCGTCGAGTTCGATGCGTAGCCGGGTCGGCAGATCGGTTTCGCCGAGCCGGAAGGATTTGTCGAAAAAGCCGCGCGACTCGCCGGCCAGCCGGGCACGTTTTTCCGCCGCCGCCTGCTGAGTTTTTGCCGCATCGACACGCAGTCGTGCCGCGTCCAGATCGGCGGCCAGCCGTTCGCGTTCGAGGCGCAGCAGGCCTTCGCTTTCCACGGCTTCGGCACGCGCCTGGCCAGCCTTGGCCCGGTTGCGGCTCTCCGAGCCGAAGGGGATGCGCACGCCGACGGTGATGGCAGTCTGCCAGTCGTCGCCGAAAGCGCCACGTTCGCGCGTGCTGAGCAGGGTGAGCTCGGGATTGGCGCGCGTCTGCACGCCGGCCAGGTCGGCGCTCTTGCGCGCAACTTCGGCGCGGTCGAACAACTCGACGACAGCGGGGTGCGACGCATCCAACGTAGAAAAATCGGCGGGGATGGCCGGCAGCGGTTCCGGGTGGTCGCTGCCTTGCGCCGCCGGCAGCCGCCCGGTCAGGGCGCGCAACTGCTGGGAGGCGGCGGCCAGGGCACTACTGGCTTCGGCCTGCGCCACTTCGGCCGAAGCGGCGGCGCCATCGGCCTGATGCTGGTCCGACCGGGCGAGGTCGCCGGCCTTGACCCGGCGGCCAACATCGGCGGCCAGGCGCTGAGCGCCCGTTAGGCGTTCGCTGGCCAGCGCCTGTTCGCCACGCGCCCGCTGCCAGTTCCACCAAGCCTCGCGCACCAGTGCGGCGGTACGCAGTTGCGCGGCCAGTGCCCGGCTGCTGGTGGCCCGCACTTCGGCTTCGGCCAGAGCCCCCATGCGCGAGCGCTCGCCGGGCAGCCACAGGGGCAAGGCAATACCGGCGACGTATTCACGACCACCATTATTCCCGGTGGCCTGATCGGATTTGCCGGAGGCTTCCAGCGCAGGCGGTTCGGCCGTCCAGCTGTCGGCGGCCTGCCGGCGGGCGGCGGCAGCATCGCGGCGCAGCTCCAGCGACTGTGCTTCGGGCTGCCGTTCCCAGGCGGCGGCGAAGGCCTGCTTCAGGGTCAGCGGCGAGGGGGTGGCAAGGGTGGCGACTGCGGGCGTTTGCGCCCATGCGCTTCCAGCCGGCAGGGCAAGCAACAGGGCGAGAAGCCGCCCGGCCGCCAGGAACTGAATTGGTGGGAAATACTTGTTGCCATGCTTGCTTCGATACATCCGACTCTCCTGTGATGAACAGACACACGGGGAATCGGCGAGGCACAACCGGAAAAGGTTGCCCTGCGGCGGACGTCAGGCCGCCATAGTCATCGGGAAAAGTGCGGGGAAAGTTGCCAGCCTTACTGTTTCCGTCTGCCTCGCCGATCAGGCGAGGACGGACCAGTTGGGGCGTTCGGGTTGGCTGCCCGGCGGCGAAGCGAGCTGATTTTTCAGCCAGGGAATCAACGGCGATGCAGCGGCAAGGGGCGGCATCGAATCATTACGAGTAACGGCAGCGGCACAGCAGCCGGCATGGCAGGCCCCGCAGTCGTTGTCGATACCGCCCGCCAGCTTGGTGTCGGGCGCGGCCTCGTGGGTATCGGCTTGATGCTTGTGCTCGTGATGGCCGAAGTGCCGTGCACTGCCTTCTGTTTCATGCTGGCAATAGCCGGCAACCGCCGCCCAGGAGAACTGGAACGGCAGGAAAACAAGGAGGGCGATGGCGAGGAAGCGGCGCATGGGGGCGGATTCTAACACCCACTGAATTGCCACGTGCTTCTGCTCAGACTGTCACGCCCCCTTACCGGCATCTGCGGGGCGCAGGTGATTGGCGACAGTACGCCAGCCGATGCCGTCTCATACATATCGAAGATTGAACCTAGAAAAAGCAGTTCACCACGGAGGGCACGGAGCACACGGAGAAAAATCAACCTGATTAGCAAAAACCTCAGCTTGTCATTCCGGCGCAAGCCGGAATCCAGAATCGGCGGTCGAAAACCTCCTGGATTCCGGGTCAAGCCCGGAATGACGAACCGAAGGACGAAGTAACTTGGTGCTTTTTTGAGAGTGGCTGACGTTCATTGCTAATCAGGAAAATCAATGCGTCGGGGTCAGCGGGACGCTCACCCAATGGGTGAAAGCAATACTTCGCAAAGCCCCAGCATTTCTCCGTGCTCTCCGTGTGCTCCGTGGTTTGAACGGAGGTTTTCAGGTTGAATCATCACTATGTACGGATTCAGATCGCAAAGTGCTTGATGGCCGCCGATTCCGGAAATGCCACGATCAGGCGCTTGTTGCTGCTGACGACTACGCTGCGACCGTTTTTTCCCCTTTTCCCTTGTGCTGAAAAAATAGCCTGCTAAGATAGTAACAAGTTACTTACTTACGGATATTGCCGGCTATGACCGAAACGCCCGTTCCAGAGAATTCCCCTACCGCGCCGCGCCAGCGCCAGTCTGCTGAAACCCGTCGAGAGGAGGCTGTTGCGGCGGTGATCGAGTTGGCGAGCGCACACAGCCCGGAAGGCATCACCACCCAGGCCATCGCAACCCGTATTGGTGTGACACACGGCGCGCTGTTCCGTCATTTTCCGGACAAGGCCGCCATCTGGCGCGCTGTCTTCGATTGGTTGGGGGTGCGGCTGGGCCGCGTTGCCGACGCTGCCATCGCCGCCGGCGGCTCTCCGCTGGAAGTGCTGGAACGCCTGTTTCACGCGCAAGTCGCGTTTGTCGCTGACCACCCCGGCGTGCCGCGCATCCTGTTCCATGAATTGCAGCGCCCGGCCGGATCGCCCATGCTATCGCTGGCTCGCACCATCGTTGGCGGCTACCGCGAACGCTTGAAGACTTTGATCCAGCGCGCGAAAGACGCTGGAGAATTGCCGATCGGGCTGGACGAAGAGGCGGCGGCGGTACTTTTTGTCGGCACCGTGCAGGGTCTGGTCGTACAGAGCACCCTGTTTTTCGGCACCCTCGACATGCAGGAAGCCGGCAAGCGAATCTTTCCCATTCTGCTGGACGGCTTTCGCGGAGTACGGTCGTGAAACTACACGGCAACCGCAATCTTGTCGTGTCCGCACTGGCTGCTGCCTTTCTAGTGGCCTTCGGTTGGGTCATTACGACGCAGGGGCCTTTGGCACCGGTCAAAGTAACTTTGGCTGAAGCCAGGGAGGTCCAGCTCGAACGCACCCTGTTCGGGATCGCCACCGTGGAGGCTCGCCGCAGCCACGCGATTGGCCCGACAGTCGCCGGGCGCGTTGCTCGCGTGCTTGTTGATCAGGGGGATGCGGTTAAAGCCGGACAGTTGCTGGCGGAAATGGAACCCGTGGATCTCGATGCCCGTCTCGCCGCTGGCACCGCTGCGGCGGCAGGTTCTGCACAGCGCGTGGTGTCGGCGGAAGCAGCCCTGTCAGAAGCGACCAGTCGCGCTCAACTGGCCAAAAACAGTGCCGACCGCTATGCCGATCTGCGCAAAAGGAATTTCGTCAGCCAGGAAGCGGCTGACATCAAATCTCACGAGGCCGCAGCGGCGCAGGCCGCGCGCCAGGCTGCCACTGCAGCACTGGCAGCCGCTCGGGATGAGGTTCGTCGGGCGCAATCGGAAGTTGTCGGCGCAGGGCAGAACAGGGCGAATCTACGCCTCGTCAGCCCGGTTGACGGGATCGTCACGGCGCGCCTTGCCGAACCTGGGTCGACGGTCGTTGCCGGGCAGGTCGTTATCCAGGTCATCGATCCAGGTTCCTTGTGGCTGCGCGTGCGCATCGACCAGGGGCGCTCGCAGGGTTTGGTGAATGGTCTGGCGGCGGCGATCAAACTGCGCTCCCGCCCCGGCGAGAAACTCATGGGGCGCGTCGAGCGCGTGGATTGGGTTGGCGATGCGGTGACCGAGGAGCGCATTGCAAATGTCGTCTTCGATGTCATGCCGACAGGGGTTGCCATCGGCGAACTGGCAGAAGTGGTGCTGCACCTGCCGCCGCTCGCGAAGGCACTCGCGATACCAGCGGCCGCGCTACAACGCCAGGACGGACAAAACGGCGTCTGGCTGCCGGACAACGGCCACGCGCGCTTCAAGCCGATAAGCGCAGGCACCAGTTCGACGGATGGCTCGGTGGAAGTCCGCGAAGGGCTTGCCGCCAGCGATGCGGTGATCGTTTATAGCAGCAGGCGGCTTACCGACAACGCCCGCATCAAACCGGTCGAGTCGCTGCAATGATCAATCTCGCCAGCCGCGACGTCCTGCATGGCTGGGGCAAGTTTTTGTTCACCGGCATCGGGCTCGGGCTGCTGATCGGCGCAACGCTGACCATGGCCGGGGTGTTTCGCGGCATGGTCGATGACGGCCAGGTGCTGATCGACAACAGCGGCGCCGACCTCTGGGTGGTACAACGGGGAACGCTGGGGCCGTATGCGGAGCCCTCTTCGATCCGCGATGATGCATGGCGCGGCATTGCCGGCATAGCGGGCGTTGCGGAAACAGGCAACGCTGCCTATCTGACGATCCAGATGGCGCATGCGGGCAAGGACACGCGCGTCATGATCGTCGGCGTCGAGGTTGATCGGCCGAACCGCCCCGGCGCACCGCCTTTTCTCACCGCTGGCCGACCGATCCAGCAGGGCCACTATGAAGCGATTGCCGACGAACGCAGCGGCCTGAAGCTTGGCGAGCGGGTAAGCATTCGTCGCCACGACTACACTGTGGTCGGCCTGACGCGGCGCATGGTGTCTTCCTCCGGCGACCCGATGCTCTTCGTACCGCTCAAGGACGCGCAGGAGATACAGTTCCTCAAGGACAACGATGCGCTAATCAACGAACGATCACGCACCGCCGCCAATCCAGCCTTTAACCGCCCGGGCGTTCCCGGCCTGCTCGAAGCGGCGCAGGCCAGCGCCACGCAAGCGCGTAGTGTGAATACCGTGCTGGTGCGCCTCTCCCCCGGTGCCGATCCGGCTGCCGTGGCTGGCGAAATCGAGCGCTGGAAGCGCTTGACCACTTACACCCGGGCGCAGATGGAAGACATTCTGGTCGCCAAGCTGATCGCCACCTCGGCAAGGCAGATCGGCATGTTCCTTGTGATCCTCGCCGTTGTCACCGCCGCAATCGTTGCCTTCATCATCTACACCATGACGCTCGCGAAGGTCCGGGAAATTGCCGTGCTCAAGCTGATCGGCGCGAAGAACCGGATCATCGCCACCATGATCCTGCAACAGGCCTTGGCCTTGGGCGTGATTGGTTTTCTGGTGGGCCGCATCGCTGCCGGCCTGTGGGGACCGGCGTTTCCGAAATATGTGTTGCTGCTGCCGCAGGACGCCATCGGCGGCTTCGCGATCGTGCTGACAATCTGTGCGCTGGCAAGTGGCGTAGCGATCCGTGCTGCACTGGCGATCGACCCGGCCGAAGCGATTGGTGGATAAGGTAATGAACGAAACGAATGTTCCCGCCATCCGGCTGATGGGGCTGAAGAAGCGCTACGGAACGGGGAGTGCCGCAGTCGACGCACTGAAAGGTGTCGACATGACTATCTGGCCCGGCGAAGTCGTTGGGCTGGTCGGCCCCAGCGGATCGGGCAAAAGCACCTTGCTCAAATGTCTCGGCGCCGTGATCGAACCGACTGCGGGGCGCATGGAACTGGCAGGCGACGTCATCTACGATGATGAATGGAAGATTCCTGATCTGCGCGCCCTCCGCCGTGACCGGATCGGCTTCGTATTTCAGGCGCCCTACCTGATCCCGTTTCTGGACGTGACCGACAATGTCGCACTGCTGCCGATGCTTGCCGGCCAGGACAATGCCAGCGCCCGCAAGCGAGCGCTTGAACTTCTCACGGCGCTTGATGTGCAGCACCGTGCCGGCGCGCAGATATCGCAGCTTTCCGGCGGTGAGCAGCAGCGTGTCGCCATCGCACGTTCGCTGGCCAACCACGCGCCGGTAATCCTCGCCGATGAACCTACTGCACCGCTCGATTCCGAGCGCGCACTTACTGTCGTGCGCATCCTCAACGATCTGGCGCGGCAGTACAGCACGGCAATCATCGTGGTCACCCACGACGAAAAGATCATCCCGACCTTCAAGCGGATTTATCACATCCGCGATGGAAAAACGCACGAGGAGGCAGGCGAAGGCCGGTCGATCTAGCGCAAGCGTTCGAGGTGCAGCGGATGAAACCGAACGGCTCGATCACACTGCTCAAGATGAACGGTGCCACCCTGCTGCGGGCGCCGGGAGGCGAGGCCTATTTCGGCAAATTGATCGCCAAGGACCGGACTTCGTCGAGCACCTGGCAGCGAAGCCGCGTGGCATGTATCGCATCATCGGTGCCTACGACGGTGTCGAGCGGCTGGTTGGACACGCACAGATGAAAGGCTACTGCGCACCGCGTCCATGAGGAACAGCTGGCGCACATTGCCCATTTTGACAATCTCACCGGTTTGCCGAATCGTCGCCTGCTCAACGACCGCATGGAGCAGGCAATCGCCCGCGGCCTGCGCAACGGCAAGATGCAGGCCGTCTGTTATGTCGATCTCGACAACTTCAAGCCGGTGAACGACAGCTACGGCCATGTGGCCGGCGACCGCGTGCTGATCGAGGCCGCACGGCGCATGGAGGAGCCGATCCGCATCGAGGACACCATTGCCCGGCTTGGCGGCGACGAATTCGTGCTGCTGCTCGTCGACCTCGAAACCGTTGCCGAATGCGAGGCCGTGCTGCGCCGGATCATCGCCTCACTGGCCTCTCCCTTCACCATCGCCGAAGGCACCGTCGCCGAGCTGTCAGCGAGCATCGGCGTCGCACTTTTCCCGGAAGACGGTCGCAGCACAGACGAACTCGTGCGCAAGGCGGACCAGGCGATGTATGCGGCGAAGCAGGCCGGCCGCAATCGGGTGGTCTTCTTCTCGCGCGCCGGCGCTCGCTGACGTGTAAAGGACGAAGCATTCGCTACAACCGGCGTCACAGGAATACTTCGGCTCTCGCATTATTGGCACACAGCGCAGCGCTTGCTGCGCCGCAGCAATAAAAGTAAAATCTGCGCCTCTTTTCCCCCGGCTGCCTCCCCGGCGCCACTTCCGGAGCACTACCCGTGTAACTGCGCATCCCGCGAGTCGGTCACCCTTTTTTCACTCGCAAGAGGCAGAACGCTGGCAGCACGCTGGCGGCACGGAATCTCCGTAGCCGCACATCCGCTCCCTGTTTTTCCCGCTTTCAGTTGTCCGTCCCCGGCTTTCCCACGAGAAGGCGCGGCAACCCCCTGTTTTGTCCGGAACCCCAATGACATTGATAAAAACCATGCGCCAGGACTGGCTGGCCAATATCCGCAACGATCTGCTCGCCGGCCTGGTGGTCGCCCTGGCGCTGATCCCCGAGGCCATCGCCTTCTCCATCATCGCCGGCGTCGATCCCAAGGTCGGCCTCTACGCCTCGTTCTGCATCGCTGCCGTGATCGCCTTTGCCGGCGGCCGGCCGGGAATGATCTCGGCGGCCACCGGCGCCATGGCGCTGGTCATGGTGATGCTGGTCAAGGAACACGGCCTGCAGTACCTGCTTGCCGCCACCCTGCTCACCGGCGTACTGCAGATCATCGCCGGCTGGCTGAGGCTGGGCACGCTGATGCGCTTTGTCTCGCGCTCGGTGATCACCGGCTTCGTCAATGCGCTGGCCATCCTCATCTTCCTCGCACAACTGCCGGAGCTGACCAATGTGTCCTGGGTGGTGTATGCGATGGTCGCCGGCGGGCTGGGCATCATCTATCTCTTCCCCTACCTCACCAAGGCCGTGCCCTCGCCGCTGGTCGCCATCGTCGTCCTGACCGCGCTGGCCATTGCCCTCGGCCTCGACATCCGCACCGTTGGCGACATGGGCCAGCTACCCGACAGCCTGCCGGTCTTCCTGCTGCCCGAGGTGCCGCTGACGCTGGAAACGCTGGCCATCATCCTGCCTTTCTCGGCGACACTGGCCGTCGTCGGCCTGCTCGAATCGATGATGACCGCTTCCATCGTCGACGATCTGACCGACACCTACAGCGACAAGAACCGCGAATGCGTCGGCCAGGGCATTGCCAACATCGCCTCCGGCTTCCTCGGCGGCATGGCTGGCTGCGCGATGATCGGCCAGTCGGTGATCAACGTGAAATCCGGGGGGCGCGGGCGGCTGTCCACGCTGGCCGCCGGCCTTTTCCTGCTGATCATGGTCGTCTTCATCGGCGACTGGGTCGCACGCATTCCGATGGCGGCGCTGGTGGCAGTGATGATCATGGTCTCGATCGGCACCTTCAACTGGGCGTCGATCCGCAACCTGCGCGAACACCCGAAGAGTTCGAGCATCGTCATGCTGGCCACCGTTGTCGTTACCGTTTTCAGCCACGACCTGGCCAAGGGTGTGCTCGTCGGCGTGCTGCTCTCCGGCTTTTTCTTTGCGCACAAGGTCGGCCTCATCCTCCACGTCGGCTCGGCCGCACAGGATGAAGGCCGGGCGCGCCGCTACCGGGTGGTTGGCCAGGTCTTCTTCGCCTCGGCCGACCGCTTCATCGCTTCCTTCGATTACCGCGAGGTGATCGAGAAGGTCGAAATCGACGTGACGCGCGCCCACTTCTGGGACATCACGGCCGTCAGCGCACTCGATAAGATCGTCCTCAAATTCCGCCGCGAGGGTACCGAGGTCGAGGTGATCGGCCTCAACGAGGCGAGCGCCACCCTGATCGACCGCTTTGCCGTGCACGACAAACCCGATGCCGTCGAACAACTGATGGGGCACTGAAATGATGAAACTGGAAAAAGCAGTTAACCACGGCGGGCACAGCGAGCACGGCGAAAAGCAAAGCGACTGCGCCCAGTCAGGCAGTCACCTCCCGGGAAATTGGACAAATTGCTTGAAAGCCTTGCTTTCGCCGTGTTCGCCGTGGTTTGAACTGGGGTTATGAACATGAATACGCTGACAAAATCTGCCAACAAGGTACTGGCCTGTGTCGACCAGTCGCATTTCGCCGACTATGTCGCCGACTACGCCGCCTGGGCTGCCCGCCGGATGGCGGCGCCGCTGGAGTTCCTGCGCGTCATTGACCGCCACCCGGAGATCGGTTCCGGCGAGGACCATAGCGGCAACATCGGCTTCGATGCACAGGAAACGCTGCTCGGAGAACTTGCCGCCAAAGAAGCCGAGCGGGCGCGCGCCAGCCGTGAATCCGGACGCATTTTCCTCAACCGGCTACGCGAACGCGCCATCGCCGCTGGCGTGCCAACCCCCGACATGCGCCAGCGCTACGGCACGCTGGAAGAAACCGTGGCCGAACAGGAAGACGGCGTCCGCCTCTTCGTTCTCGGCCGGCGCGGCGAGTCGGCGGAAACCACACAGCGCGATCTCGGCCGCAACGTCGAGCGCGTGGTGCGCGCCCTGCACAAGCCGGTCCTCACGGTCACCCGCGAGTTCCGCGAACCCCGGCAGGCAATGATCGCTTTCGACGGCGGCATCATCACCCGTCGCGGGGTCGAGATGGTCGCTGCCAGCCCGCTGTTCAAGGGTTTGCCGGTGCATCTGCTGATGTCGGGCAAGGCCAGCGCCGAGGCCGAAAAACAGCTCGACTGGGCCAGGAAAACGCTGACCGAAGCCGGCTTCGACGCCCCCACCGCGCTGGTGCCGGGCGACGCCGAAAACGTGATCGCCCGCAACGTGCGCGAGCGCGAGATCGACGTGCTGATCATGGGGAGCTATGCGCACTCGCCGCTACGCAGCCTGCTCTTCGGCAGCAAGACGACCGATCTGCTGCGGGCAGCGACGATCCCGACTTTGCTGCTGCGATAATCCTAGAAAACTCGGTTAACCACGAAGAACACGAAGTTCACGAAGAGAACCAACAAGTTGAAACAGCCTCCATTTTCACCTCCAGGGTGATTGCTGACACCTCTCGTATTTGTCTGAATTTCTTCGTGTTCTTCGTGCGCTTCGTGGTTTGAACTAAGGTTTTAAGGATAATCCGGGGATCGTTCACCCATCAAGGAAAGTCTGCCATGCGCCACACCAGCAGCGAAACGACCTTCCGCCAACGCATCGTCGCCGAGTTGGCGCAGATGGAGGCTGCGCAGGTGGAGGCGGTTGCCGCCGCCGGCACGGTGGTTCTCGATCAGGCCAGTGTCGGCCGCGTGTCACGCATGGACGCCCTGCAGCAGCAGGCGATGGCGCAGGGCATTCTGGAACGGATCAAGCAACGCCAGCGGCAGTTGCAGGCTGCCCTCAGCCGCCTCGATGCCGGCAGCTTTGGAGAATGCTGCCAGTGCGGCAGCGAGATCGAGCCGGAGCGGCTGGCCGCAGATGCCGGCAGCGTCTTCTGCATCGACTGTGAGACGGAACGCAGCGCCAAATCAAGAGGCTGAACACTGCCCTCAGTCTCACCCCTCCCCCTTCGCCTTGATCCCCAGCCGGCGCAGTTTTTCCCACAGGGTCTTGCGCGTGATGCCCAGCGCCTCGGCGGCATGCGTCATATGACCGCCGTGGCGCTCCAGCGTCAGCGTCAGGTAGTCCCGCTCGCAGGCCATGAGGTATTCGCCGAGTGATTCTGAAACGGCTTCGACAGGCGCTTCACCATCGAAGCTGCTGTCAAAGAAGGCATCTGCACCGAGCAGCGGGCCACTGGTCAGAATGCATGCCCGTTCGACGGCATGCTTCAGCTCGCGTACGTTTCCCGGCCACGGGTAGCTGATCAGCGTTTGCTCGGTGCGCGGGTCGAGGCGACGGGTTTCGTCGGGGTGCACGCGGTTGAATTCCTCGACGAAGTGGCGCACAAACCAGCGGATATCTTCCTGGCGTTCGCGCAATGGCGGGATACGCAGATGGATGACATGGATGCGGTAGTAAAGATCCTCGCGGAACTGCCCGGCTTCGACCATGGCTTTGAGATCGCGGTGCGTCGCGCAGACCAGCCGGAAATCGGAATGGACTGATTTCTCACCGCCGAGTCGCGTCAGTTGGTGATCCTGCAGGACACGCAGCAACTTGGCCTGCATCGACAGCGGCATCTCGCCGATCTCGTCGAGGAAGAGCGTTCCCTGGTGGGCCTGCTCAAAATAGCCGCGCTTGGCCTTCACCGCACCAGTGAACGCACCGCGTTCGTAGCCGAAAAGTTCAGCCTCCATCAGCGATTCGGGAATCGACGCGCAGTTGACGGCGACGAACTCGCCGGCAGTGCCGATCGCATGGTGGTGAAAGAGCCGGGCAACGTGCTCCTTGCCAACCCCGGATTCGCCCGTAACCAACAGCGCCTTGGCATTGCGTGCCAGACGCGGCACAGAATCGGCAATGCGGCGCATGGCCGGCGAAACGCCCAGGCTGTCATCACTGGTGCTATCACCGCCGGCACCATAGCCCTCGGCCAGGCCGCGCACTTTGTGTACCAGAACGTCGACGTCGAACGGCTTGGTCACATAATCGGCCGCGCCCGCCTTGAGCAGTTCGACAGCACGGTCGATCGTGCCGAAGGCGGTCATGAAGAGAAAAGGCGGTAGTCGCGGATGACGTTCCTTCAGGGAAAGAAAGAGGTCGCCGCCATTCTGGTCGGGCAGGCGGATGTCGCTGACGACCACACTGTAGCGGTGCATCTCGATCGCCCGCGCGGCCTCGGCCGCCGTACGGCAGCGATCGACATCGAAGCCTTCAAGCGAGAAGAGTTGTGTCAGCGACTCGCCCATGATCTCGTCGTCTTCGACAAGACACAGGCGCAGCAGGGATTCATGCGGGTTCGGCATAGGGGATCTCGATACTGAAAGTGGTACGGCCGGGCTCGCTCTCAACGGTGAGCCCACCGTTCAGTTCACGGACGATCTGATAGACGACCCACAAACCCAGCCCGTGTCCTTTTTCCTTGTCGCTGGCAAACGGCTCGAACAGGTAGGGCATCCGCGCTTCGGGGATGTGCTGGCCATCATTACCGACCACGAGCCGCAGCATGTCGCCGGAAGCGGCTGCAGAAAGCCAGACCTTGCCCCCCTGCTCCGCTGCCGCAACGGCATTGAGCAGCAGATTGAGCAGTATCTGCCGCAACAGGGTCGCAGGCAGCGGGAGTGGCGCCTTCAGCACGCTGAGAACCGCCACCTGCACGGCACGCAGATGCGCCTCCGACTCGATCAGGATCAGCAGATCGTCGATATCGGCCGGCTCGAAGGAGCGATCCCTGGCCTTGGTTTCAACCAGCAGTGCCGCCACCGTGTTGCGGATCTGGGTCAGGCCGCGTTCAAGCAGGGACAGCGTCTGCGCTGCCAGTGGATCACCGGCGCCATGGCGCTGATAGGTCTTGATCGCCGTCAGCATGCCGCCGAGGGGATTATTGATCTCATGGGCGATGCCGGCAGAAAGCCGGCCCACCGCCGCCAGTCGCTCCGAAGCCAGCATCTGGCTTTCGAGTTCCCGCTTCTGCTTCAGTTCCTCGACCATGCGCGTAAAAGCCGCTGCCAGCCGACCAATCTCATCGCGCGACTGCGGCAGCCCGGAAAGGTCAGCCGATTCCGGGCTGGCGGGCACGCTCTCCATGGCTTGCGCGAGTTGCAACAAAGGCTCACCGGTGCGTCGTGCCCATATCCACGAAATCGGCAGCAGCGCCAGCAACACCAGCAAGGTCACCAGGCCGGCGCGACCGGCAAGATCGAAATAGCGCGGCACAAAGGCAGCCTTCGAATAGCCGAGAACGACATGGCCAAGCAGCTCGCCATCGGCAAGCAGCGGTGAGACGACGAAATAGAAGCGCGCCCCC
>JBAYVG010000008.1:0-56777 GCA_041674785.1 Rhodocyclaceae bacterium | reverse complement strand
GCGAGGAATCAATCTCGTCGTATTTCTTGGCCGCACCGCCAAACTTCTTCGACAAAATGGTGGTGATCGCCGCGGTCAAGGTGGTCTTGCCGTGGTCAACGTGACCAATCGTGCCTACGTTTACGTGCGGCTTCGTACGTTCGAATTTACCCTTAGCCATTCCCGGTTCCTCAAATAATTAAAAGATCAACGATATCTTTAGCGCCAAATCGCTGGTGCCCATGGGCAGGATTGAACTGCCGACCTCTCCCTTACCAAGGGAGTGCTCTGCCACTGAGCTACATGGGCCTTCCGGTTACATTCCGGCCGCTACGGCTACTACCACTACTTGCAAACACACAATCGCGGCGTGGAGCGGGTGAAGGGAATCGAACCCTCGTCTTAAGCTTGGAAGGCTTCAGCTCTACCATTGAGCTACACCCGCACAAACCGCAACCTCGACTGCTACGTTCGCGACCGAATTTTATGGTGGAGGGAGAAGGATTCGAACCTTCGAAGGCAGAGCCGTCAGATTTACAGTCTGATCCCTTTGACCGCTCGGGAATCCCTCCGATGCAACAGATAATTATGCGCACTTAACAAATATCTGTCAAACGCTTTCGCGAAACCGGAGGCGCATTCTAGCAGAACTATTTCACCAAAGCGACGGACTTAAGCGTTTTTCGATAGGGCGCGGATTAAAATGCCTGCCAGCCCACGACTTCGTACCACGCAAAAGGACAAGCGGCATGCACAACCCCTCCGCCGATCGCCGACCATTCCCCACAGAACTGGCCGACGCCCTGAATGCCCGATTTGGCAAGCGTTTCTCGCGCGGCGAGTCTATCCGCCTGCAGCACGGCCGCGACGAATCGGTGCACACTCCGGCCTGCCCCGACGGCGTCGTCTTCGCAGAAAGCACCGAGGAAGTCGTCGAAACCGTCCGCCTTTGCCATGCGTACCGGGTGCCGATCATCGCCTACGGTGCCGGCAGTTCGGTCGAAGGCCATCTGCTGGCCGTCCATGGCGGTATCAGCCTCGACCTTTCAGGCATGAACCAGGTCGTAGCAATTCATGGCGACGATCTTGATGCCACTGTGCAGGCCGGCGTCACGCGCAAACAGCTGAACGAGGAACTCAAGGGAACCGGTCTATTTTTTCCCATCGATCCCGGTGCCGACGCCTCGCTCGGCGGCATGGCCGCCACCCGCGCCTCCGGCACCAACGCCGTGCGCTACGGCACCATGCGCGAAAACGTCATGGCCATGACCGTGGTACTGGCCGACGGCCGCATCATCCGCACCGGCAGCCGTGCCCGGAAATCCTCGGCCGGCTATGACCTGACCCGGCTGATGGTCGGTTCCGAAGGCACGCTCGGCATCATTACAGAACTCACCGTCAAGCTTTACCCCATTCCAGAAGCCATGTCCGCCGCCGTCTGTGCCTTTTCCAGCGTCGACGCCGCCGTGAACACGGTCATCCAGACCATCCAGATGGGCATCCCGGTCGCCCGCATCGAACTCCTTGATGCGCTGACCCTCACTGCCGTCAACCGTCACAGCAAGACCACCCTGCCCGAGCGCCCCACCCTCTTTTTCGAATTTCACGGCAGCGAAACCTCGGTGACCGAACAGGCCGAATTCGTGCAGCAGATCGCCGGGGAGTTCGGCGGCGAAAACTTCGAATGGGCGACCCGCCCCGAAGACCGCAGCCGTCTGTGGCAGGCCCGGCACGATGCCTACTTCGCCTGCCTGCAGATGAAACCCGGCTGCCGCGCCTTCCCGACCGATGTCTGCGTGCCGATCTCGCGACTCGCCGAATGCATCGCGGCAACCAACGAAGACCTGCAGCAGGTATCGATCCCGATCATGCTTTTCGGCCACGTCGGCGATGGCAATTTTCACCTCGTCGTACTGGTCGATCCGGAGAATCCGAAGGACATGGCCGAAGCCGAATGGATCAACGAACGCGTCGTCGAGCGCGCGCTGGCCATGGAAGGCACCTGCACCGGCGAACACGGCATCGGCATCGGCAAGAAGAAATTCATGGTGCGCGAGCATGGCGAAAACGCCATTGAAGTAATGCGCGCACTGAAGCAGGCTCTTGACCCGGACGACCTGCTCAATCCGGGAAAAATCCTTCCCTGAAAATTCTGCTCAGGGGGCAGCGTGCGTGAACCGCTTGCCGCGCAAGCGAGCAAGTAGGGACATCACCGCCAGCGCTAGTGCGCCTGCCACCACCCCCACCAGCGCATCGAGCACCGCGCCGAGCAGCGGCCCGATGAAGCCGGCTGCAGCAGAAATGCCTTCCAGCAGGTGATGCAACGGCGGTATGCCGTGCGTGAGGATGCCACCGCCGACGAGGAACATCGCCAGGGTGCCAATCACCGTCAGCGCCTTCATGATCTTCGGTGCCGCAGCCAGCAGCAGGCGGCCGATGGCCTGTGCGACAGCGCCTGGTTTCTGCACGAGGTGCGCACCGACGTCATCCATCTTGACGATGCCGGCAACCAGCCCATAGACCCCCGCCGTCATGATGACTGCAATACCGACCATCACAACCGCCTGCGTCACGAACGGCTTGTCGGCGACCGTGCCAAGCGCGATGACAAGGATCTCGGCGGAGAGCACGAAGTCGGTGCGGATCGCACCCTTGATCTTCTCCTTCTCGAAGGCGACAAGGTCGACGCTCTCGTCGGCCACCGCAGCCAGTTCGGCCTGATGCTCGGCCTCCGCCTCGCCGCGATGCAACCACTTGTGGGCGAGCTTCTCGACGCCCTCGTAGCAAAGATAGAGCCCGCCGACCATCAGCAGCGGCACCACCAGAACCGGCGCCACGGCGCTGATCGCCAGCGCCGTCGGCACGAGGATCGCCTTGTTCACGAGCGAGCCCTTGGCCACCGCCCAGACGACCGGCAATTCCCGCTCGGCGCGCACACCAGAGACCTGCTCGGCGTTCAGCGCCAGATCGTCACCGAGCACGCCAGCAGTTTTTTTGGCAGCAACCTTGGTCATCACGGCGACGTCATCAAGGATCGTCGCAATGTCGTCGAGCAGGGCAAGCAGGCTGGCTCCGGCCATGGGATGGTGCTTTCAGTTCAAGAGGGAATGCGGCGAATTATACCTACCGGCTCCCCTGCTGCGCCGCAACGTTACGGCCCGTTCGCTGTCACATACAATGCGCCCGTCGCTTACCCGCGACGAACGACAACGACCGGCTCGACCCACAAGATCGTGACCGGATTACAGCCAACGGAGGAGTAGCAATGAGCGCAGCCAATACGCTGTCGATCACGCTCGAGGACAAGTACACCCACACCTCGGGACGTGTCTTTCTTACCGGTTCACAAGCCCTTGTCCGCCTGCCGATGTTGCAGCGATTGCGCGACGAAGCGGCCGGACTCAACACTGCCGGATTCATTTCCGGCTATCGCGGCAGCCCACTGGGCGGCGTTGACCAGGCCTTCTGGGCGGCAAAGCAACATCTGCAGAAGCACCACGTCGTCTTCCAGCCCGGCGTCAATGAAGACCTGGCTGCCACCGCCGTCTGGGGCTCGCAGCAGCTCAACCTGTTCCCTGGCGCCAACTACGATGGCGTGTTCGCCATGTGGTACGGCAAGGGGCCGGGGGTTGACCGCTGCGGCGACGTCTTCCACCACGCCAACGCGGCCGGCAGCGCCGAACATGGCGGCGTGCTGGTGATTGCCGGCGACGACCACAACGCCAAATCCTCGACCTTACCGCACCAGACCGATCACTTTTTCAAAGCGATCATGATGCCGGTGCTGTACCCGGCCAACGTGCAGGAATACCTCGACTACGGACTGCATGGCTGGGCGATGAGCCGTTACTCCGGCTGCTGGGTAGCATTGAAGGCGCTGGCCGATACGGTGGAAACCTCGGCCTCGGTCGACATCGATCCGCTGGCGCTGAAGATCGAACTGCCCACCGATTTCCAGCTGCCCGAAGGCGGCCTCAATATCCGCTGGCCGGATGACCGCCACGAGCAGGAACGCCGCCTGCTGCACCACAAGCTCTATGCCGCGC
Source organism: Rhodocyclaceae bacterium (assembly GCA_041674785.1). Taxonomy (GTDB): domain Bacteria; phylum Pseudomonadota; class Gammaproteobacteria; order Burkholderiales; family Rhodocyclaceae; genus Proximibacter. The sequence continues at coordinate 52,752 of JBAYVG010000008.1, read as the reverse complement.
TGGCCTATGCCCGCGCCAACCAGCTCAACCGCATCGTCATCGATTCAACTACGCCGGGTACGCCGGCGCGACTGGGCATCATCACCGCCGGCAAGTCGTATCTGGATGTGCGCCAGGCCTTCGACGAACTCGGCATCGACGATGCGCTGGCCGCCGAAATCGGCATCCGCCTGTACAAGGTGGGCATGGTCTGGCCGCTGGAGTCGGAGGGCGTTCGTCAGTTTGCCGACGGGCTGGAAGAAATCCTGGTAGTCGAGGAAAAAAGACAGCTGCTTGAGTATCAACTAAAGGAAGAACTCTACAACTGGCGCGAGGATGTTCGCCCGCGTGTCATCGGCAAGTTCGACGAGAAGGGCGAATGGGCACAACCACACGGCGACTGGCTGCTGCCGGCGGCCGGCGAGTTGTCGGTGGCACAGATCGCGCACGTCATTGCCGCCCGCATCGACCGCTTCTTCACCTCCCCACGAATCAAGGAGCGGCTGGCACTGATCGAAGCCAAGCAACGCGCACAGCTGTCACCGATCATGCTCGCCCAGCGCACGCCGACCTTCTGTTCCGGCTGCCCGCACAACACCTCGACCCGCGTGCCGGAGGGCTCGCGTGCGGTGGCCGGCATCGGCTGCCACTACATGGTGACCTGGATGGATCGCCGCACTGCTACTTTCACCCACATGGGCGGCGAAGGTGTGCCGTGGGTCGGGCAGGCCCCCTTCACCAGCGAGAAACACATCTTCGCCAACCTTGGCGATGGCACCTACTTTCACTCGGGTCTGCTCGCCATACGGCAAGCGGTTGCAGCAGGCCACCCGATCACCTACAAGATCCTCTACAACGACGCCGTGGCCATGACCGGCGGCCAGCCGGTGGACGGCATTCTGTCGGTTGCGCAGATGACACGCCAACTCGAAGGCGAAGGCATCCGGAAGATCGTCATCGTCAGCGACGCGCCAGAGAAATATGCACAGATGCCAGGGCTGGCGAAGATCGACGGCCAGCCGATTCCGATCCATCACCGTGACCGGCTCGACGCTGTGCAGCGCGAGTTGCGGGAATTCCCCGGCGTCTCCATCCTCATCTACGAGCAAACCTGCGCTACCGAAAAGCGCCGGCGCCGCAAGCGCGGCAAGCTGGCCGATCCGGCCCGCCGGGTGTTCATCAACGAGGCCGTATGCGAAGGCTGCGGCGACTGCGGCGTGCAATCCAACTGCCTCGCCGTGGCACCGCTGGAAACCGAGTTCGGCAGAAAGCGCGAGATCGACCAGTCGGCGTGCAACAAGGACTTCTCGTGCCTCAAAGGCTTCTGCCCCTCCTTCGTCACCATCGAGGGCGGCAGCCTGAAAAAGGGCCGGATTCTGGCGGTGGATAACGGCGGTTTTGCCGACCTGCCCGATCCAGTCTTGCCTGACACCGGGCGCCCCTTCAACATCCTCGTCACTGGTGTCGGCGGTACGGGCGTCGTCACCCTTGGTGCGCTGGTCGGCATGGCCGCACATATCGACGGAAAGGGCGTCTCGGTGCTCGACATGACCGGGTTGGCGCAAAAATTCGGCGCCGTCTATTCGCACCTGCGTATTGCCGACCGCCCTGCCGACATCCACGCCGCGCGTATCGCCACCGGCGAAGCACATGCCGTTATCGGCGGCGACCTGGTAGTCAGCGCCGGCACCGAAGCCATCTCCAAGATGCTGACCGGCAGCACCATGGCCGTGGTCAATACCGCTGAAACCCCCACCGCCGAATTCACCCGCAACCCCGACTGGCAGTTCCCGCTGGAGCGCATGGAAAAACGCATCGTCGAATCCTGCGGTGAAGGCAGCACCTGGTTTTTCGACGCCCAGCACTTGTCCATCCAGTTGATGGGCGATGCCATTTTTGCCAACACCTTGCTGCTTGGAAATGCCTGGCAGCGCGGTATGATTCCCGTGTCACTGGCAGCGATCGAGAAATCGTTCGAGCTGAACGGCACCGCAGTGGAGAAGAACAAGCAGGCCTTCCTGTGGGGGCGACGCGCAGCCCACCAGCCGGAGGCCGTGCAAGCACTGACAAGGCCGACGCAGCCCCCCCCCTTGCAAAGCTTCTCGCGCAACCTTGGCGAACTGGTCAGCCGGCGTGTTACCGAGCTGACGGCTTATCAGGACAGCGCCTATGCCGAACGCTACCGCGCACTGGTGGCCAAGGTGGAAGCTGCAGAAGCGCCGCTGGGCAGCACAGCGGTGGCCGAAGCCGTGGCACGCCAGTATCACCGGCTGCTGGCGATCAAGGACGAATACGAAGTCGCGCGGCTCTACACCGACCCGGCCTTCATGGCCCGTGTTCGCGCCAACTTCGAGGGAGATTTTCAGCTGAAGTTCCATCTCGCCCCACCGCTGCTGGCACCCACCAACCCGGACACTGGGCTGCCGATGAAGCGTAGCTACGGCCCGTGGATGCTGCGGGTTTTTGCACTTCTGGCAAAGTTCAGGAGGCTGCGTGGTACTGCGCTCGACATCTTCGGCAACACCGAAGAACGGCGTATGGAACGGCAACTCATCGCCGACTATGAAGCCGATGTGGCCTTGATCCTCCAGCATCTGAACCGCGACACCCTGCCGACGGCGCAGGCGCTGGCTACGCTGCCGGAACGTATTCGCGGCTTCGGCCACGTCAAGGCAGCCAGCGTGGCAGCAACGGTGAGCGAGCGATCACGGCTGCGCCAGAGGTTAAGTGAAGTTGGAGCAGGCGTAGCCGTTCACGCTGCATAGGCCGGGGCTTCACTGTGTACAATGCGGCGCTCGAGCCATCGAGTGCCGCATGAGCCCCGCAACATGAACCCTCCTCTTCGCCAGCTTGCCCTGCAGTTCGCCGCCGCCATGGTGGTGCTGTCGCTTGCCTGGCCGTATTACGGAATCAATGGCGAACCAATGCCATGGCCAGCGCTGGCTGCTGCGATTGGTATTGTCGCTCTGCTGCTGGCCTCAATCACGCGGCAACCCTGGTGGTGGCGGCTGATCCATGCCGCGTTTGCGCCGCTGGCCTGGGCCGTCGCCCTGCTGGAGATTGACCCCGGCTGGTTCCTGCTTGCCGCCCTGCTGCTAATGCTGGTTTATCGTGGTGCGCTTTCCGGACAGATTCCGCTCTACCTGAGCAATCGCGAGACGGCACGGACCCTGGCTGATCTACTGCCGGCATCAACAAATTTGCGTTGCGTGGATCTCGGTGCCGGCCTCGGCAGCATGCTACGGCCGTTGGCCACCGCGCGCCCGGATGTGCGCTTCGTCGGTGTCGAGAATGCGCCGCTGACCTGGCTGGGAGGAAAACTGCTGGCACTGCGTCACGGCAACTGCGAATGGCGCTGGGGCGACCTGTGGCGCACCGACCTGAGCCAGTTCGATGTGGTCTACGCCTTCCTCTCGCCGGTGCCGATGGCGGCCTTGTGGAGCAAGGTGGAAAAGGAAATGAAGCCGGGCAGCCTGTTCATCAGCAACAGTTTTCCCGTGCCGGATATTGCGCCAACTGAAATCGTCGCGGTGGCTGATGATCGGCAGACGCAGTTGTACTGCTATCGCCGCTGATCTTCGCGCTTACAGTTTGAGGCCCAGGCGGGCAACGGCGACCAGCGCCTGGGTGCGACTGCCCACCCCCAGCGCCTTGAAAATCGCCGTAATGTGAATTTTCACGGTCCCCTCTGAAAGACCGAGAAGTTCAGCGATATCACGGTTCGAACGCCCCTTCACCATCAAGGCCAGCACGTCCGACTGTCGGCCGGTCAGCCCGATATCGCCAGGGGAAACCTTCCCGGCCGGCGGTACGGAAATTCCAGCTCCATGGTTTGCCGGCAAGGTCTGTTCGGGAATGAAAATGGCACCCTCAAGCACCGTGCGCAAGGCGTCCAGTAGACGGTCCCCGGAATAGGCCTTGGGCACAAAGCCTGCAGCCCCGGCCTTGAGTGCTCGATTCACTGTATGGGCATCGTCGTAGGCGGAAACAATGACGACCGGCAAGCCGGGGTGGCGCTGCCGCATCAAGGTCAAACAGGTCAGGCCATCGATACCGGGCAAGGCCAGGTCGAGCAGAACCAGATCAAAATCATCGGCAAGCCCAAGAATGGCGCACCCGGCATCACAGTCAGCCGCTTCCATGACCGACACCTCGGCATCCAGTTGCCGCAGGGTCTGCACGAGCCCTTCGCGGACGAGGGCGTGGTCTTCAATCACCAGTAACTTGAGCATGGACAGTGTGTGTTTACGTGGTCTCGGCCGTCACTGTATCACCAAGTACCATATATATGACTATGACAATTTTGGCATCTGCTACCATAGCCTCACGAACAACGCAGGAGTCTGCCATGAGCAATGAAACGCCGAATACCGACCCGCTGGAATTCATGAAGGGCATGTGGGGCAACATGGGTTTTTCGCTCCCCGGCATGGTGGCCCCGACTTTCGATACCGATGAACTCGAAAAGCGTATACACGACCTGAAGGCCGTGGAAGGCTGGCTGCGCATGAACCTCTCGATGCTGCAGATGACCATTCAGGGGCTGGAAATGCAGTGCTCCACCCTGTCGGCCGTCAAGGCGATGGGGCAGATGGCAGCGGAGAACAATAGCGCTGGCCAGCAGACGGCCGGAGAAGAAGGCGCCGGCCCCTTCGCCCAAGCAGCCATGTGGCCGTGGAGCATGATGCAGCAGATGCAGGCCAACATGCAGCAGCAGGCCGCTGAGCAGGCAGACGCCGAGGCCAAACCCGAAGCGCCGACTGAACCACCTCCTGCCGCGCCGAAGCGGGCCAGGAAGCAGTAGCCCCTGTCTTGCCCGCCTCCCGTCGCGACAAAAAAATGCCCCGCTTGCCGGGGCATTTTGCATGCTGTGTCGGCTCACCCAAATGGATCAGCGCATAACCCAAGCAACCCAGAATGGCATCGTCAGCATTGAAGCCAGCGTCGTCGCCGAAATGATCCAGGCCACACTCCGACCGTCCCCCCCCATGCGCATCGCCAGGATGTAAGCCGAAGAGGCTGTCGGTAGCGAGGCAAAAAGTACCGCTACACCGTAGTACACCCCAGAGAGGCCGAACCACTGGCCCAGCAGGACAGCCGCCAGCGGCACTACCAGGAGCTTGACCAGCGACAGGTAGATCGAGGCGCCGAGCACGCCGGATTGCCCTTGCAGGCGCAAGGCGGCACCAACGGTGAGCAGGCCGAGGGCAATCGAGGCGTCGGCCAGGCGGCCCAGAAAGATGCCCAGGGGGCGCGGCGGCTCGAAGCCGGCGAGATTCAGCAGCAGCCCCACCAGCGTGGCCCAGATCAGTGGATTGCGCGCGACCTCGCGCCAGACACCACTCTCGCCATGACGCGCCAGCATCCACACCGAGGACAGGTTGGCGAAGGGCACGGCCAGGCCGATGATCAGCCCGAGTGCGGCAATGCCCGGGGTGCCGAAGAGCAGTCCGGCAGCGGCCAGCCCGATATAGGAATTGAAGCGGTAGCCGCACTGGAACACCGAGGCGAAGACCATCGGTTTCAGCCCGAACATCGGTCGCGCCAGCCATGAGACCGCCATACCGACGGCCATGGCGCCTAGTGCTGCGGCCAGCAAGGGCGTCGCCGCCGCCAGATCAAGGCGTGTCTTGAGAATGGCATTGACCAGCAGGGCCGGAAAGAGAATGAAGTAGACCAGCCGCTCCACCCCGGCCCAGAAATGGTCGCCGAGCTGCATCCAGCGGCGCAGCGCAAAGCCGAGCAGGATCAGCGTGAAATCGGGGAGAAGGAGCAACGCGGTGGACATCGGCCGATTTTACGGCGAGAGGTGACGCTCAGACGATACGTGTTTTCCGCAGGGCGACAATAGCTTCCGGCGAATAGCCAGCTTCGGCAAGGATGGCATCCGTGTGTTCGCCCGGCTTCGGCGCTGCCTGCGCGACAGCGAAGGACCAGCCGGAGATTTTGAAGGGCGGCGCGTACTGGGTCATGCCGTCGGCGAACAAGCTCATCTCGCGGGCACATGTCTGCGGGTGATCGAGCGCTTCGGACAAGGTCAGCACCGGCGTGACGCAACAATCGACCTGATCGAACAGGGCCACCCACTCGGCCTGCGGACGGCTGACAAAGAGACGGTCCAGTTCGCGGCGCAATTCTGGGGCGGCAGTCTCGGCGTAGCGGGCCTTGAGCTCAGGGCGACCGATGGCGTCGCAGAACATCGCCCAGAATTTCTCCTCGAGCGGCGCCACGGCCATGTACTTGCCGTCCTGCGTGCGATAAACCCCGTAGTTGGCATGGCCGCCGGTGAGCAGATCACCTCCGCGCGGCGGCAATTCACCTTCAGCCTGCAAGGCGAACAGCGGGAACAGGTTATGGGCAAGCACACTGTCGCTCATCGCCACATCGACAAAACTGCCTTCGCCGCTCGCCCGTGCCTTGAACAGGGCTGCCAGCATGGCGCTGACGGCCGTCATCGCGCCGCCGAGCAAATCGCCGATCTGCAGCGACGGGATGGCCGGGGGGCCGCCGGCCGTGCCAGTCTGTTCGAGTACGCCGGCCTGCGCGATGTAGTTGAGGTCGTGGCCGGCACGCAGTGCCCACGGACCATTCTGGCCATAACCGGTGATGGCGCAATAGACGAGGCGCGGATTGACGGTGAGCAGCGTTTCATAGCCCAGGCCAAGGCGTTCCATGACGCCGGGGCGGAAGCTTTCGAGCAGGATGTCGGCGCTCGCAACCAGACGCAGCAGCACATCACGGCCCTGTGGCTGTTTCAGATCCAGCGTCAAACCACGCTTGTTGCGATTGACCGCGCGAAAGAACCTGCTGGTGCCATCCGGGCCTTCACCCATGGTTCGGGCATAGTCGCCGACGCCGGTATCTTCTATCTTGACGACATCGGCACCGAGATCCGCCAGATGCAGGCTGGCCACCGGCCCCGGCAGCAGGCGGGACAGGTCGAGGACACGAACACCGGCGAGTGGGGCTTGGCTCATGCTGACCTCTGGCTCCACATCGGCGATCAGGGCTTTGCTTCGCAGCGTTCGAGCAGGGTGCCGTCGATATCGAGCAAGACCCCCTCCTTCAATTCTGTTTTCAGGAAATGGCCTCGGAACAACCAGCCATTGTGCCCGTGCTGCTGACTCCAGGGGGTATCCCAGGCTTCTGCGCGCATACGGATGCGGACAGCCTGTACCTCGCGCTCCTTGGCCGGGTCGGTCACACACGGGTAGGCGTCGGCAACCGTCATCCAGTCGTCGCGGCTATAACGCTCGCGCGGCTTGCCGATCTGCGGGCAAAGCGCCATGCGATGCGGCCGGGTGTAGACCGCTTCGATACGGCCGCGCAGCCAATAGGTGGGAGTCGTCAGGATGTAACCCACGCCCCCTTCGCGAAACATCGCGCAATCTCCCGCGACAGGCAGGCGGCGCGCTTCGTCGGCAATAACGCCGGTAGCGGCAAGCGTCAGGAAGGTAGAGAACAGAACGAGTGAGCGCATCACTCGTATTTTCGCACGTCCTCGATCACCTTGCCGTCGTTGGGAAGCGTGCCGGCAGCGTGGAAAGCAACTTCGCCGCGCAGCTTGGTAATCTCGCGCAGCGAAGCGATGATCGCCTCGCTCTGAGCCTGGCTACCCCCCTCGCAGTTAAAGGTCATGCGATCCTGGCCAGTGGCGTTGTCGACCACCAGGCGGGCACGGGCGATTTCCGGGTGGCGCTTGAGTATGTCGGCGACCTGTGATGGGTGGACAAACATGCCCTTGATCTTGGTCGTCTGGTCGGCACGGCCCAGCCAGCCCTTGATGCGCTGGTTGGTGCGGCCACAGGACGAGCTGCCGGGCAGTATTGCCGAGAGGTCGCCGGTGCCAAAACGAATTAACGGATAGTCGCGATTGAAGACTGTCACCACCACCTCGCCAACCTCACCGTCCGGCACGGGGTCACCGGTACCGGGACGAACGATTTCAAGGATGACGCCTTCGTCGACAATCAGACCTTCGCGCGCGGCCGATTCGTAGGCAATAACGCCGAGATCGGCAGTGGCGTAGGTCTGATAGGCATTGACTCTGCGCGCCGCCAGCGCATCGCGCAAACTGGGCGGAAAGGCTTCACCGGAGACCAACGCCTTGGTCAGACTGCTGACATCCGCACCTATCTCGTCGGCTTTCTCCAGCAGAATTTTCAGGAAGGACGGGGTGCCACAGTAGGCCGTCGGTTTCAGGTCGACGATCGCCTGCAACTGTTGCTCGGTCTGGCCAACCCCGCCAGGAAAGACTGTGCAACCCAGCGCATGCGCCCCAGCTTCCATGATCCAGGCACCAGGTGTCATGTGATACGAAAAGCTGTTGTGCATCAGGTCGCCGGCACGAAAGCCAGCAGCGAACATCGAGCGCGCCGTGCGCCAATAGTCGGTGCTCAAGCCTTCCGGTTCATAGATCGGCCCCGGCGAGGCAAACACCCGCCCGACCTTGCCACGCCACTCACCGACAAACCCCCCAAACGGACGATCCAGCTGCTGGCGGGACTGCAGCTCTCCCTTGCGCACCACGGGCAGGCCGGCCAGCGCCTTGCGGCTGGTCACCGCCTCCGGATCGACACCCGCAAGCAGCTCACCGATTGCCGGCGCATAGGAGCGGGCAAACGCTATCAGCGACGGCAGCGCCGCCATCTGCTGACGTTCGCGGACTTCCGGCAAACGGGTTTCAAGTGCGTCAAAAAATTCCATGGTCATATCCTTGGGCAAAGCAGCGGCCGGCAAAGGGCATTTTTTAATTTAATTTCGGGGATTGAACGGCCGGCATGCAGACTGCAGACCGGCAGAGGGAATGGCCAAGTAGCGCTCCGAGGCGAGGCGCGCGCGGGCGCCGTGTGCTACCTGCACACCAGCTCGCGCGTAACGAAGCATCGGGGCGCGCACGGCCATCTCAGGAAAGCCAGCGCTTGCGGCGGCGGTAATGCTTGACGTCCTTGAAGCTCTTTCGCCCCGCACTCGACAGGCCGAGATAAAACTCCTTGACGTCCTCGTTGGAGGCCAGTTCCTTGGCGTCGCCTTCCATGACGACACGGCCGTTTTCGAGGATGTAGCCAAAGTCGGCATAGCGCAGTGCAACCATGGTGTTCTGTTCGGCCAGCAGGAAGCTGACACGCTCGCTCTGGTTCAGGTCCTTCACGATCTCGAAGATTTCCTCGACGATCTGCGGTGCCAGCCCCATCGACGGCTCGTCGAGCAGGATCATCTCCGGCTTGGCCATCAGTGCCCGGCCGATGGCGCACATCTGCTGTTCGCCGCCGGAGGTGTAGCCCGCCTGTGTCATCCGGCGCTGTTTCAGTCGCGGAAAATAGTGGTAGACCTTTTCCAGGCTCTGCTTCAGTTCAGCGCGCGAAATACTGCGGGTATAGGCGCCGGTCAGCAGGTTCTCTTCCAGAGACAGGTGGGCAAAACAATGCCGTCCCTCCATGACCTGAATGACACCGCGCTTCACCAGCTCGTTGGGTGTCATCTGGTCGACACGCGTGCCTTTGAAAATGATGTCGCCTTTGGTCACATCTCCGCGCTCGGCACCGAGCAGGTTGGAAATGGATTTCAGCGTGGTCGACTTGCCGGCGCCGTTGGCGCCCAGCAGGGCGACGATCTTGCCCTTCGGCACTTCCAGCGAAACGCCTTTGAGCACGAGGATCACGTGGTCATAAATGACCTCGATGTTGTTGATCGAGAGGTAGGAATCTTCCGCCTCAGGATGATGTGTTGTTGTCGTCATAGTCTCCGTCCGCTAAGTCCGCCAGATCATCCGGCCCCCGCTAGGGTGACCGGATGAACCTGGCGAGTTAATGCAGCCCCGTCAGAGGGCCGTATTAACTGGCATTAGCTTTCCTTCGAACAGTCACGCGGGGTGATGTTCTTTTCCTTGGCATATTTCGCTGCAGATTCCTCGATCATCGGGCGGACAATTTCCTTGTCGGCATCGATCCAGTCGGTGATGACCTTCCACTGCTTGCCATCCCATTGCTGGAACTTCACCTTGCCGGAACCTTCGTGGTCGAGACAGCTCACCTTCAGATCAGGCATGAAACCCTCGGCACCCAACTCCTTCAGGCGCTTGGCATCGATGTTCAGATGCTCGAAGCCCCAGCGCATTTCTTCGCCGGAGAGCACCTTGCCCTTGCCGAACTTGGCCTGTGCGGTACGCATGGCTTCGACGGTGATGATGCCGTGCACCACGCCGCGGTTGTAGTAGACCGAGCCGATACGGGCCTTGTCTTCCATGTTGCCCTTGTTCTTCTTGTAGACCTTGTCCTGAATTTCCTTGATCACCGGATAACCGGCGCCGGCAACGTTGAAACCTGCAGCAATGAAGCCCTTGGCAGCATCACCGGCCGGGATGGTGTCTTCCTCGGCACCGGACCACCACACGCCAACGATCTTGTCACGCGGGAAGCCGATCTTGGCGGCAGCCTTGATCGCCGTCGGGTTCATGACGCCCCAGCCACGCAGGATGACCCAGTCCGGCTTTTCCTGACGAACCTTCAGCCACTGCGATTGCTGTTCGTTGCCCGGGTGAGCAACCGGCACGTGCACCACGGTGAATCCGTACTTTTTGGCCTGAACGTCGAGCAGCGGAATGGTTTCCTTGCCGTAGGCCGAGTCGTGGTAAATGTTCACGATCTTCTTGCCCTTGAGCTTGTCCATGCCGCCTTCCTTGGCACCGATGAACTTGATCTTGGCAGTGTTCTGCGACCAGTAGTTGGTCAGCAGCGGAAAGACCCACGGGAAGACGCGCCCGTCGGAAGCATCGGTACGACCGTAGCCGATGGTAACCATCGGAATCTTGTCCTGGGCAACCTTGTCGAGCACCGAGTAGGTGATGCCGGTCGACAGCGGCTGGAACACCGAATTACCGGAAGTCCCCTTCTTCTTCATGCGCTCGTAACACTCGACACCACGGGCATTGTTGTATTCGGTTTCGCATTCTTCCCAGGTCAGCTTGACGCCATTGATGCCGCCCTGCTCGTTGACCAGAGACATGTAATCGATCCAGCCGCCGTAGATACCGGAACCGCCGGCAGCATAGGCGCCGACACGGTAACTGGGCAGCCCGACAAACTGTTCATTGGCTTGCGCCAGGACAGAGGACGTCGTCAGGGTACTGGCAACAGCGACGGCAGAGAGCAGCAATTTGGCTTTGAGTTGCATGGGTTTGTCTCCTCGTTTAGTAGTGTGGTGTTACAACCTGCTCCGGAACCCCGAGGGGGGTACCGGATAAAGTTATCTTAGTGCGGGAAAGGCCACAGTCGCAATTTCTCCTTGGCGATCTGCCAAAGCCGCGCCAGCCCGTGCGGTTCGACAATCAGGAAAAAGATGATCAAGCCACCGAATACCATCAGTTGCAGGTTTGAGGCGATTGACGGCGGCAGGATGCCGGCAAAGACGTCCTGCACGATCACATCCAGGAAAATCGGCAACAAGACGATGAAGGCGGAGCCCAGGAAGGCACCGGAAATCGAGCCGACACCGCCGATGATGATCATGAACAGGATCTTGAACGACAGGTCCAGATTGAAGCCCTCCGGCTCAACCGTACCGAGGTAGGCGTAGGCATAGAGCGCCCCGGCGACACCGCAGTAGAAGGAACTGACCGCAAAGGCGAGGAGCTTGGTGTGCATGATGCGGATGCCGATCACCTCGGCCGCGACATCCATGTCGCGCACCGCCATCCAGGCTCGCCCGACCGAACTGCGCACCATGTTCTTGGCCATCAGCGCCAACGCGCTGACCACCGACAGAACAAGGAGATACTTGGCTTCCGGAGAGGCAAATTTGTACCCGAAAATCACCATATCCTGCGCCGTAATTACCCCCGACGACGAGTCGTTGGAGAACCAGCTGACCTTGGTCAGCAGCCAGACGATGAAGAACTGCGCTGCCAACGTTGCCACGGCCAGATAAAAGCCCTTGATGCGCAAACTGGGCAAGCCGAACAGGATGCCGACCAGCGCCGCCGCGAGACCGCCCAGCACAAACGCCACCAGCAGCGGCATACCATCAATGCGTAGCATGAAGTTGTAGGAGGCAAAAGCCCCGACTGCCATGAAGGCGGCAGAACCCAGCGACAACTGGCCGGCGTAACCGGTCAGGATATTGAGCCCGAGCGCTGCACACGAGAACACCAGGAACTGGATCAGGATGCCTTTCAACCAGTATTCGCTGGCCAGCATCGGCACCGCGATGAAGGCAATGACGAGCAGAATCATGATGCCGATGCGATCCTGGCGGATCGGAAAAATTTGCTGGTCGGCGGCATAGCTCGCCTTGAATTGACCTGCTTCACGGTAAAGCATGTTGTTTTCCTCTCTTTACCGAATCAAACGCGATCGATGTGCTTTTCGCCGAACAGGCCTTCAGGCCGAACGAGCAGAAACGCCAACGCCATCACGTAAGGGAACCACGAATCGAGACCGCCACCGACATAGCTGCCAAGATAAACCTCAGCCAGTTTCTCGGTGGAACCGATGATCAGACCGCCGACAATGGCCCCCGGAACAGAGGTAAAGCCGCCGAGGATCAGCACCGGCAGCGCCTTCAAGGCAGTGAAGGTCAGCGAGAACGAAACCCCGTTGCGGGCACCCCAGATCAGGCCGGCAACAAGCGCAACAAAACCGGCAACCGCCCAGACGATGCGCCAGATGGTCTGCAGCGGAATACCAATCGACAGCGCAGCCTGGTGATCATCGGCCACCGCGCGCAGAGCGCGGCCGATACGGGTGTATTGGAAAAAAAGAGCCAGGGCCGTGACCAGCACCGCCGCAACCCCGGCTGCAAAAAGGTCGAACTTGGAGACGCCAATGTCGGTCGCCTGCAAGATCCATTCGATCGGTTCATCCTGGATGCCGAGATCCAGGCCGCGTACGCTGGCACCCCACATGGCTTGCGCCAGACCTTCGACAAAGAAGGTGAGTCCAATGGTGGCCATGAACAATGCGATTGGCGGCTGATTGACCAATGGCCGCAGCACGATGCGCTCGGTGGCAATACCTAGGATGACCATGGCACCAAAGGCCAGCACCAGCGCCAACCAGAACGGAACTCCCAGTTCGAGAATGCCAACAAAGGTCAGCGCCGCGAAGAAGACCATCGCTCCCTGCGCGAAGTTGAAGACCCCGGAGGCCTTGTAGATCAGGACGAAGCCAAGTGCCACGAAGGAATACATCACCCCCGAGAGCAGCCCGCCGATCAGAACTTCCAGAAAGAACTGCATGCTTCCCTCCCTTAGTGTCCGACGCCAAGATAGGCGCGGATCACTTCCTCGTTGTTACGGACTTCGTCCGGAGTGCCATCGCCGATCTTCTTGCCGTAGTCGAGCACGACGACACGATCGGAGATATCCATGACGACCCCCATGTCGTGTTCGATGAGCACGATGGTGGTACCGAACTGGTCATTCACGTCGAGAATGAAGCGGCACATGTCCTGCTTTTCCTCAACGTTCATGCCAGCCATCGGCTCGTCCAGCAACAGCATCGTCGGCTCGGCAGCCAGCGCACGGCCCAACTCGACCCGCTTCTGCAGACCATAGGGCAAGCGGCCAACTGGTGTTTTGCGGATGTGCTGAATTTCGAGGAAGTCGATGACTTGCTCCACCTTCCTGCGGTGCTCCAGTTCTTCACGCCGGGCACGGCCGAAGTAGAAAGCCTGCTCGACAAAATTGGCCTTCATTTTGGTAATACGGCCGGTCATGATGTTGTCGAGTACCGACATGCCCTTGAACAGGGCGATGTTCTGAAAAGTGCGCGAGATGCCCTGCTTGGCCGCCTTATGCGGCTCCATGCGCCGGCGCTCCTCGCCGTGAAAGGCGATGCGCCCTTCCTGCGGATGGTAGACACCGTTGATGACATTGAGCATCGAGCTCTTGCCGGCGCCATTGGGACCGATGATGGCCCGGATCTCGTGCTCCTTCACATCGAAGGAAATGTTGGTCAGCGCCTTGACGCCCCCGAAACGCAGAGAGATGTTCTGCAGGTCGAGGATAACGTCGCCGATCTGTCGTCCGTTCATTGATTCACCCTAAGCTGCTTTTTTTACGACGGGGAGCGTCTTCGCATCGCGAATCTGCAAATCCGCCGAGATTTTGCCGCGCCGCCCGTCTTCAAATTTGACCTCGGTTTCGATGAACTGCGAGGCCTTGCCGCCGTATAGCGCATCGATAAGGACAGCGTATTTTTCCGAGATGAAGCCACGCCGAACCTTGCGCGTACGCGTCAATTCATCATCATCGGGATCGAGCTCCTTGTGCAGCACCAGGAAGCGATGGATCTGCGAATCGGCCAGCATGCCCTCAGCCACCAGCTCCTCGTTGATCTTCTCGACGCACTCCTGAATCAGCCCCAGCACCTCGGCCTTGGCGGCCAGATCGGCATAGCCGGAATAAGCGATACCACGACGCTCGGCCCAGTTGCCGACAGCACCAACGTCGATGTTGATGAAGGCGCAGACCATGTCGCGGTCGTGACCGAAGCAGACAGCTTCCTTGATGTGCGGGAAGAACTTGAGTTTGTTCTCGATGTAGTTCGGGGCAAACATCGCGCCGTTCGAGAGCTTGCCCACGTCTTTGGCACGGTCGATGATCTTGAGGTGGCCGTCATCATCGAAGAAGCCGGCGTCGCCAGTCATGAAATAGCCATCGGCATTGATCGATTCGGCGGTGGCATCCGGTCGTTTGTAGTAACCCTTGAGCACCATCGGCCCCTTGACCAGGATCTCACCGCTATCGGCAATCTTGACCTCGACGCCCGGCGCCGCCATGCCGACCGAATCCAGCTTGATCTGGCCATCCGGCTGCAGACAGACGTAAGCACAGGTTTCGGTCTGTCCATAGAGCTGCTTGAGGTTGATACCGATCGAACGGTAGAACCGGAAGAGGTCCGGGCCGATGGCCGCGCCGGCTGTGTAGGCGATGCGAATCCGGCTCATGCCAAGGACGTTTTTCAGTGGCCCATAGACCAGCAGATTGCCGAGCACGTAAAGCATGCGATCGCCGAAACCCACTGATTTACCGTCGAGGATATCGGCACCGCTACGACGCGCCACCTTCATGAAATAGTGGAACATCTTCTGCTTGATCGCACTGGCATCCTCCATGCGAATCATGACCTGCGTCAGCAGATTCTCGAAGACGCGCGGCGGGGCGAAATAATAAGTTGGCCCGATTTCGCGCAGATCGGTCATCACCGTATCGCCCGATTCCGGGCAATTGATGGTGAAGCCGGTCACCAGCGCCTGGCCGAAGGAGAACAGATGATCCCCCACCCAGGCCATCGGCAGGTAGGAAAGAATGTCTTCGGCGTCGGTCAGCCGGTCAAACTCGGCGCCGCCACGGGCAGAGGCAATGAAGGCATTGTGCGTCTGGCAGACGCCCTTCGGCTTGCCGGTGGTCCCCGAGGTGTAGAGCATGACACTGACGTCGTCAGCCGCACCCTGCGCCACTTCTTCCGGCAGAAAATCCGGGTGATTCTGGTTGTGGATCCTGCCCATCGCCATCAGCGCTTCGATGTCGTGAATGAAGGGCTGGGTGTAGTGGCGCATGCCGCGCGGATCGTCATAAACGATGTGCTCGAGCGCCGGCAACTGATCCTTGATCTCAAGCAGCTTGTCGACCTGCTCCTGATCCTCGGCCAGGGCGAAGCGTACGCCCGCATCCTGCAGCACGAAGAGCATTTCGGCACCGACCGCATCCTGATAGAGCGGAACAGGCACGCCGCCGAGACACTGCACGGCAGTCATCATCATGTAGAGGCGGGGACGATTGTCACCGATGATGGCGAGGTTGTCGCCACGCTTGAAGCCCATCTCGGCAAGACCGCAGGCCATGGCGGTGACGTGGTCAGCCACATCGGCCCAGGACCACGATTGCCAGATACCAAGATCCTTTTCGCGCATGGCCGTCTTATTGCCACGCACCTGCGCATGATAGAACAGCAGACGCGGGAACGTATCCAGCGCCCTGGTAGCCGATTCCGGCATTTTGTCTCCTCCGTTATTGCAGGCCGCCCATTGGTGGGATGCCCATTAATTTTATGCTGCCACCGTCCATCCACGATGCCTCGCCAGTCAATTGGCTGGCCCCGCGAACCGGGCAGTCCCGAGGGCCCGGAAAGCCCCCTTGATGCATGGCAGTGTAGCCACACTACAGGACTATAATTGTCGCCATCCTTACAATTCGCAAAAAAATTCATGCAAACACTCGCTGATGCCCTGCGCGACTCGGCCTGGGGCCGGGAGCTGACCCTGGAAGAATTCGACCGGGCGCTTGCTGGCACAGTCGAACGCCGCATAGAACCGGGCGCCTTTGTCTGCATGAAGGGAGAACCGGTAGACCACTGGATGGGCGTCATCGACGGGTTGGTCAAGATGGCTAGTTGCTGGGTGACAGGCAAGACCACGACTTTTACCGGACTGACAACCGGCGGCTGGTTCGGCGAAGGCTCACTGCTCAAGAAGGAAACCCGAAAATACGATGTGATGGCGCTACGCGAATCCCGCGTCGCCTACATGAATCGCGCCACCTTCCTCTGGCTGATGGATCACAGCATCCCCTTCAACCGTTTCCTGATCACCCAGCTGAACGAGCGACTCGGCCAGTTCATCGGCATGATGGAACACGAACGCCTGCTCGATACCGACGCCCGCCTGGCACGCAACCTCGCCGCCATGTTCAACCCGCTGCTCTATCCAGGCACTGGCCGCGAACTGCAGATTTCGCAGGAAGAAATCGGCTTCCTCGCCGGCCTCTCGCGCCAGCGCGTGAATCAATCCCTGAAAGCCTTGCAGGAAGCCAACCTGCTACGCCTTGAATACGGCAAGCTCGTCATCCTCGACCTGGACGGCCTGCGCAACTACGGCGGCTGATGTCCGAAAAACCGGCGCAAAAAAAGCCGGCTAAACGCCGGCGAAGTACTGCTACGAGGGTGCAACAAACCATTTTCACCGCATCAGCTTGCCACTCTTGCTGACGATGGTGACTTCGGCAAACCGCGAACCGAGGTGGCTTCCACCGGCATAGTTCACCGGGAAGCCGCCGGTATCAAAATCTCGCATCGACTCCAGGGCAGTCACCAGTTTTTCACGCGACAGTTGGGGCCCGGCACGACGCAGCGCCTCGACCATCACTTTGGCTGCGATATAACCTTCCAGCGTCGTATAGGTAATCCCGGATGCAGGCTGCATGGCTGCTGGAATCTGCCGCATCTCGCGGACCACCGGCGCCGTAGCATTGTCAGGAAACGGCACTACCTGAGAAATGGCGACACCTGCAGCCTCCGCCCCCAGTTCGGCATTCAAGGCCTTGACCCCAACCACCGACAGCGCAAAGAACTGTGGCATCCGGCCGGCAAGACGCATCTGCTTGACGAAGGCGGCAGTCGGTTTGTAGGTACTGATCATGACCACCGCCTGCGGATCAGATGCACCGATGTGCTTGACGGCTGCACCCACATCGTTCTTGGTCTTGTCGTAAATGCCGGTGGCCAGCACCTTTAGCGAACGCCTGGCCAACGCCGCCTCGACGCCGCTCAACCCGGCCTTGCCAAATGCATCGTCCTGGTAGAAAACGGCGATGCGATTGATGCCAAGCGTTGTCAGCTGATCGATGATTTTCTCAGCCTCGTCGCCATAGCTGGCACGCAGCCAGAAGGTCGTCGGCGACGGCTGGGCCCGCAGCCCGTCCGAACCGGTATAGGGAGCAACCGAAGGCAGGCTACGCTCGTTGATCAGCGGCATCAGTGCCGCATAGTTGGCGCTACCGAACATGCCGAAGAAGGCGAAGACGTTTTCTTCCTCAACCAGCTTCTTCGCGTTGGCCACGGTCTTGTCGACAACGTAAGCATCATCCAGCGTCAGCAGCTCGATCTTGCGACCATGAACGCCCCCCTTGCTGTTCACCCAGTTGAAATAGGTTAGCGCGCCGTCGCGGTATTCGCTGCCCAGCTCCGTCAGTGGACCGCTCAGGGGCAGCGACTGCCCCAGCTTGATGCTGCCTCCCTGCTGCGCGTGGGACAAGGCCGGCAACAGCAACAGCGAAATGAAATACAGGCTCGCGCACAAGGCACGGTAGAGGTAGGGCATGAAGGGTCTCCTTTGGCGTGCTGGCAGGTCTCATTGACGCCCGGTATTGGCTCCGGTTTCGCGCCCACCACCCCACTCTCTGGCGGAGTTGGAACTTATGAGGGGGAGTCTAAAAGAGGGGCGCGCAGAAGACTGTCTTCCGATGGACATTTGCACCGTATGGAAAGGAAATATGAGGCGCTACACCAGTCAAAAACTGACGAACAAACCACGCCCCCCTACCGCACACACTGAAAAACCCAGGGCAGCGCTATTTGGCCAGCGGCGTCTTGCCCACCCCGGAGTCGGTCGAGTCGAGAACACTCCCGCCCGGTACGCCCCCCGCAGACGGTGGGTCAATCTGCTGCATGCCGCCGCCCATCTTGTCCGGTACCCGAGGCAAACGGCTCCGGCGCAGCGCCTCGAAGTCGGGCGCCTGGTCGGTGTAATTCACCTTACCATCCGCGCCATACGTGGGGTAAAGCGTGAACGGCACGGTCGTCACCGGGTCCTTGCCCGGCTGGGTGACGTGCACCACCAGCCGTTCGGCCGCCGGCGCCCCCGTCACTGCCGGCTTGCCCGGATCGAACACGGCACCGGCCGAACGCGGTCCGCCGAAAGCCCGATCAGCCCCCATCGACCCCCAGGCCGTGCCCGGGATCTGGTCAGCCGACATCATGCCGCTTTCCAGCATGCGTGAGCCGCTGCCCCAGTCCTGCCAGCCGGTATCGTGGGTCTTGCGCCACGGCCCGCCATCGACGCTCTCGTAGCGCTGGATGCGGATCTTTGCCCACCAGTCCTCCCATATCTCGTAGTGCAGCCACTCGCCAGGCTCCGCCTGTTGCACAGCACACCCCCCCGACGGCAAGTACTGCAAGCGCTCCATGACCGCCTGATGTACGACCCCCTTATCCTCGGCCTGATCGACGTCGACGCTGACCAACAGCTTGCCGTCCGGACGGTACTGCCCGCCGACCTTGATGGCGGTGCCTGTCGGCGTATCGGCAAAGGTCTGCTTGTCCTTTATCGGATCATCCGCCAGTGCCGGTTTGTCGCCCCCCGGCGAAGCGCCAGGGAAGGGGCTGCCGCCGCCAAGATTACCTCCACCTCCGCCACCACCGACGTTGCCGCGACCGCCAAGAAAACCGCCGAGAAAGCCGAGGACCGCCTTGCCGGTTTCAGCTGCCTTCTGTTCGCCGCCATAGCCATACTTCTCGCGCGGCCCGATGGTGATCGGCTTGGCCGGTGGGAAGGTGCAGGCGCCACCGCCTGCCGGCGCGAGCCGAGCATCCTTCTGCCCTTCGGCCGCTGGCGCTGCACCGGAAGTGCCGGAAGCGCCAGGAGGGGCCGCCGTACCACGCGGCTCCGAAGTTGGCTGCGTGCAATTCCGGTTGCAGGCTTCAAGCTGGCGGCGGACAACATCGATGCCGCGCTCCAGGCCTTCGACCTTCTCCGCCTGACGGCGAATCATCGCCTCGGTTTGTGCGACCAGAACCGCCTTGGCACGCACCACCTCCGGATCATCCGGCACCCGGCGATCCATCCCCTGCCCGGCCGTGGCCTCGGTGTAGTCCTTGCGCATGCGATCGAGCACCGCACTTTCGCGCTGCCATTCGGCCTGCTGTTCGGTCAGCCGACGCGCTTGTGCGCTGCAATCCGGGCAGGCTGCGGGCGTCGGTGCGGCAGCCGGCGGAGCGCGACGTGATGTCTGCTCATTCGCCTCGTTTGCCGCATCAACCGAATCGAGGATGCGCGCCGACGGCGCCGGATCGATCTGCTGCATACCGCCCCCCTTGTCTTGCAGAGGCTTGACGGGGCCGACCTTGTCGCCTTTGAGTGGAGGATCACCATCCTTGGCAACTGCCGTTGCCGATTTCCCTTCCTTCGCGGGCGCCCCGTCCTTGAGTGCCTGCCGCCTGACCTCCTTGTCACCATCCGCCTTTTCAGACTTGTCACTCAGCCTGGACTTGCGGCTATCTGCCTCACCGGACAAGGTGGTATACCGCTGCGCATCCTGCGCGCTGCCACCGTCGCGTACCTGGTTGGTGAAGTAGGTGTCGATCCGACTGGCATCAACACCGGACATATCCCGTATCTGCTTGCGGCACCCTTTCACGCATTCCTTGAGGCGCTCCAGCAATTCCCGCGCACGCGCGGCCAGCGCTTCTGCCTCTGCTGTGATCCGGTCGATCCGCCCCTGAACTTCCGCACGCCGGGTTTTCGCTTCGGCCAGCTGACGCTCATCGCGCCGGAGGTTGCTCGCCGACATCTTGCGATTGGCTCGCGATTCATCGAGATTGCTCTGGGCGCGCGCCTCATTCCGGGCCGCCTCGGCCAACTCGCCCTGGCGCAGCGCCTCCGCTTCCGAAACCTTGTTGCGCGATCCGGCCAGCGCATTGGCGTAGGCCTCGAAAATCCCTGAGCACAGATTGCGGCAATGCAGATCGGCCATGTTCCAGCCTTCGGGCAAAGGCGGCGGGGCGGGAGGAGCGGAAGGCGATGGCGGCGGAGCTTCGTCCGCTGCGGGAGCGCCCAGGCCAAGAGCGCCTTTCAGGCGATTGACGGTCTTCCACTCCTCGGCGGGCGGATCGGTCAGCCAGCCGACCTTGGTACAGGCAATTTCCAGCTTGCGCGCAAATTCCTGGGTTTTGGCGATCAGTTCATCAAGGCGCGCAATTTCGGCATCGTCGGCACCCTGCGCCCTCGCCCGTTCGCCGCTGATCACCAGATTGCGGAAATGCGAACGCAACTGGATGAGCCAGAGGCTGCAGGTTATTTTCCCGGAATTGAGGGTCAGATCACCGAGTGCACCGGTGATTCCGCGGCCGGCATCGGCACCCCGCTGGCCGCCGATGGCGGCAGCACTTGCTGCGTTGTAGAGGGCGTCACCGGCGTTTTGCACCTCTTCGTCCAAACCCATCTCGGACAGAGACTCGCCGACCAGACCTGCGCGGACCTCACCGACGCCAAGAATGAGAACTGCCACCGACAACGACAAGGCGCGAAACAGATTCAGGGCGTTGGTCATGGCACCCTCCTTTTTGCTCTTGTTTTCCGGCGCAATGCTCAACACCTGACGCACGTCGGTTTAGGGAAGCATAGGAAATCCAGTTTCACATTTCAAATCGGCCCGGCATGCTTTCACGCAAAAAAACGGCCGGCCAAACGGGCGTCTGGCCGGCCAACACTTACTAACGAGGATGTTTGCTGTTCACCTTCGATGTAAAAACCCTTACATGCTCCTGCGGTACTGCCCACCTACTTCATAAAGCGCCGACGTAATCTGCCCGAGCGAGCAGACGCGCACCGCATCAACCAGCACGGCAAAGACGTTGCCATCCTCGATCACCGTCTGGCGCAGCTTATCGAGCATGGCGCCGGACTGGCTGGCATTGCGCTGCTGGAAGTCACGCAGGCGCTTGATCTGCGACTGCTTCTCTTCCTCGGTCGAACGCGCCAGCTCGATCTCGACCTGGGCATCACCCTTCGGGTTGCGGAAGGTGTTAACGCCGATGATCGGGTAGGAACCGTCGTGCTTCTTGTGTTCGTAGTAGAGCGACTCTTCCTGGATCTTGCCGCGCTGGTAACCGGTTTCCATCGCACCGAGCACGCCGCCGCGGGCAGCGATGGCTTCGAATTCCTTGAGCACGGCTTCTTCCACCAGATCGGTCAGTTCGTCAAAGACGAAGGCACCCTGGTTCGGGTTCTCGTTCTTCGACACGCCCCACTCACGGTTGATGACGAGCTGGATGGCCATGGCGCGGCGCACCGATTCGTCGGTCGGCGTCGTGATCGCCTCGTCGTAGGCGTTGGTGTGCAGCGAGTTGCAGTTGTCGTAGATGGCGATCAGTGCCTGCAGCGTGGTGCGGATATCGTTGAAGTCCATCTCCTGCGCGTGCAGCGAGCGGCCGGAAGTCTGGATGTGGTACTTCAGTTTCTGCGATCGCTCGTTGGCACCGTACTTGTTCTTCATCGCCACCGCCCAGATACGGCGGGCGACACGGCCGATCACCGAGTACTCCGGGTCCATGCCGTTGGAGAAGAAGAACGACAGGTTCGGCGCGAAGTCGTCGATATGCATGCCGCGCGCGAGGTAGGCTTCGACGTAGGTGAAGCCGTTGGCCATGGTGAAGGCCAGCTGCGAGATCGGGTTCGCGCCGGCCTCGGCGATGTGATAACCGGAGATCGACACCGAGTAGAAATTCTTCACGTCGTTATGGACGAAGAACTCCTGGATGTCGCCCATCATCTTCAGTGCAAACTCGGTCGAGAAGATGCAGGTGTTCTGGCCCTGGTCTTCCTTCAGGATGTCGGCCTGTACCGTACCGCGCACGTTGGCGAGCACCCATTCACGGATCTTCTGCGCTTCGTCCTCGGTCGGTTCGCGGCCGTTGTCGGCCTTGAACTTCACGAACTGCTGATCCATTGCCGTGTTGAAGAAGCAGGCCAGGATAATCGGCGCCGGGCCGTTGATGGTCATCGACACCGAGGTCGTCGGTGCACACAGGTCGAAGCCGTCGTAGAGCACTTTCAGATCGTCGAGGGTAGCGATCGAAACACCTGAGTTGCCAATCTTGCCGTAGATGTCCGGACGCTCATCGGGGTCGCAGCCGTAAAGCGTGACCGAGTCGAAAGCGGTGGACAGGCGCTTGGCGGCCATGCCTTCGGAGACGCGCTTGAAGCGGCGGTTGGTGCGGAAGGCGTCGCCCTCGCCGGCAAACATGCGGGTCGGATCCTCATTCTCGCGCTTGAAGGCGAAAACGCCGGCAGTGAAGGGGAAGGAGCCGGGAACGTTTTCCTTCATCAGGAAACGCAGCACCTCGCCGTCGTCGGCGAATTTCGGCAGGATGACCTTGCGGATCTTGGTGCCGGACAATGACTCGGTGACCAGCTGGGTGCGGATTTCCTTGTCGCGGATCTTCACCACGTACTCGTCACCGCTGTAGGCCTTCACCGTATCCGGCCACATGTCGAGCAGCTTCTTCGCCTTCGGGTCGATCTCGCTATCTTTCCACGCGATCAGCTCATCGAAGTCCTTGGCCTGCTTGCCGCAGCCGTCAAAGATGGCTTTCGACATGCGCAGCGCCTGCCGCTCGCGGGCCAGCGATTCCTGTTTCTCTGTGTGCTGGTGATAGCCGCGCACCGTCTCGGCGATCTCGGCCAGGTAGCGCACGCGCTGCGTCGGCACGATGGCGCGCGAGCCGGAGGAATGTTTCACCGTTACCAGCGGCAGCTTGCCCGACTGCAGCTTCAGTCCGAACTCGCCGAGTTTCGGCACCAGCGCCTGATAGAGCGCGGTAATGCCGTCATCGTTGAAGCGCGCGGCCTGCGTGCCGAACACCGGCATCTCCTCGGTCGGCGTGCCGAACATTTCGCGGTTGCGCTGATACTGTTTCCGGACATCGCGCAGCGCATCCTCGGCACCCTTGCGGTCGAACTTGTTGATGGCGACGAAGTCGGCGAAGTCGAGCATGTCGATCTTCTCCAGCTGCGAGGCAGCACCGAACTCCGGGGTCATGACGTAGAGCGAGACATCGACGAAAGGCACGATGGCAGCATTGCCCTGGCCGATGCCGGAGGTCTCGACCACCACCAGATCGAAGCCGGCCAGCTTGCAGGCGGCGATCACTTCCGGCAGCGCGGCCGATATTTCCGAGCCGGTGTCGCGGGTGGCCAGCGAACGCATGTAAATGTTTGGATGCTCGATCGCGTTCATGCGGATGCGGTCGCCGAGGAGCGCGCCGCCGGTGCGCTTGCGCGAAGGATCGATGGAGACGATCGCCAGCTTCAGCGCGTCGTTCTGGTCGAGGCGGAAACGGCGCACCAGTTCGTCGGTCAGCGAGGATTTGCCGGCGCCGCCGGTACCGGTGATACCAAGCACCGGCACTTCGACCGATGCGGCGGCAGTGATGATGTCCTTCTTCGCGCCTTCCGGATAAACACCGTTTTCCAGGCCGGTGATGATCTGCGCCAGCAGACGGCGATCGCCCGAGCGCAGCGACTCCAACACCTTGCCGGCGGCAGGCACCTGCGGCCCGAGGTCGACGTCGCACTGCGTCACCAGATCGTTGATCATGCCCTGCAGGCCCATGCCCTGGCCGTCTTCCGGCGAGTAGATGCGGGTCACGCCGTAGGCATGCAGCTCCTTGATTTCGGAGGGCACGATAACGCCGCCGCCGCCACCGAAGACCTTGATGTTCTCACCGCCGCCCGCTTTCAGCAGGTCGATCATGTACTTGAAGAATTCGACGTGGCCACCCTGATAGGAAGTGATGGCGATGCCCTGCACGTCCTCCTGCAATGCCGCGTTCACGATCTCCTGCACCGAGCGATTGTGGCCGAGGTGAATGACCTCCGAGCCGGTCGACTGCAGGATGCGACGCATGATGTTGATCGAGGCGTCATGGCCGTCGAACAACGAGGCGGCAGTAACGAAGCGCACCTTGTTCTTCGGCTTGTAGGGGGAAATCTTCTTGGCGATGGACAGGTCAGTCATGGCGGGAACCCCGAAAGGCAGATTGGATCGTGCCATCCTACGCCTGCCGCAAACCCGTCACCAGTGCGAAAAAAACCTATAATCGTGCAAATTGCGCCAAATTCAGCAATCGCAAAAACGCCCCGGAGCCCTCTGTTATGGCGGAAGTTCAAAAAAACATTGCAAAATCCGCCACGGGAAGCACCCCACGTGGCACGGTTGCGCCAGCCTTCGTCAGCGGCATGCTGGCCGGCGCCCGGCATGCCGGCCACGACCCGGCGCAGATCCTCGCCGCCGTTGGCATCGATGATCGCTGCCTGGCCCCCGATGGGCTGCGGGTCCCGCTCAACGACTATGCGGCGCTCTATAACCACCTCAATCTCGTTCTCGACGACGAAGCCTTCGGCCTCTTCACTCACCCCATGCGCGTCGGCTGTTTCGAGTTTCTCTGCCGGGCGGCGATCACCGCACCGCATCTGGAAGAAGCGCTGGGGCGCAGCATCCGCTTCCTGCGCGCAGTCCTTCCGGACATGGCCATTCGCATCCGCCGCGATGGCGATAGCGCCATACTTGAAATTGCCGAACGACAGCCGCTGGCTATCGACCGAGTCTTTTCCTACGAATGGTTGTTGCGCCTGCTGCACGGGCTCGCCTGCTGGCTGGTCGGGCGCGGCATCGCGCTCGATGCCGTCGATTTTCCCTACCCGCGCCCGGCCCATGCCGACGACTATGCACTGATCTACACCGCCAACAGCCAGTTCGACGCCCCCTGGCTCAGCGCCCGGATCGCCGCCAACCTGCTCGAACTTCCCGTCTGCCGCGATGAAGCAGCGTTGCAGCATTTCCTGGACGGCGCCCCAGGCAAACTGACCATGCTTTACCGCCGTGACCGCGAACTCGTTCAGCGCGTCCGCGACCATCTGCGCAACGCCCTGCCGGAGCTACCCGAATTCCATGAAACCGCCGCCGCACTGCAAATGACCCCGCGCACGCTCAACCGCCGGCTGGAAGATGAAGGCTCCAGTTTCCGTGCAATCAAGGACGCCCTGCGCCGCGATATCGCTCTGGCACGGATCACGAAAACTCAGCAGCCAGTTGCTGCAATCGCTGCAGAACTGGGGTTTTCAGACCCCTCGGCCTTCTTTCGCGCCTTCGTCGGCTGGACCGGAATTTCCCCCAGCGCCTATCGGCGGCGCTTGCGCGCCTGAATCGCCGCGCAAGCGCAGTAAAAATAGTGCTTGTGCTAACGCAACTATCCCCTCATACTCCGAATGCGAGTTTTTTCAAGCAGTGCAAAAGCGGCTAAACGCCGTGCCTCGTTTCAACGGTACACCTGTTCGGCAGCTCATCCGTCTTGATTCTCGTTTTCCCGGGCAATTGCTCGATTTTTATTGTTTTAAGTTAGGAAGCTATCAACATGGCAACTGGTACCGTTAAGTGGTTCAACGACGCTAAAGGTTTTGGTTTTATCACCCCGTCCGACGGTGGTGAAGATCTGTTCGCGCACTTCTCCGCGATTCAAGGCAACGGCTTCAAGTCGCTGCAAGAGAACCAAAAGGTCACGTTCGACATCGTGACCGGCCCGAAGGGCAAGCAGGCCGCTAACATCCGTCCTGAGTAAGCCTTACGGCCTACGTCAAAAAGCCCGGTTCGCCGGGCTTTTTTGTTTTCTGGCCTTGCTGGCGGACAACGCTCCCCACCACCACGACAGACACCGCTTGCGCGACCCCCACGCTGTCCATGACAATCGACTTCCCAGCCGATTAAAGACAGAGCCACCGTGAGCACAGATCACGCACACCGACTGACCGAAAAAGCAGCCCACGGAGAACTCGCCGGCAAGGCCGAGTTGCTTGGGCTACTCGCCAGCGTCAGTCAGGAATTTGCGGCCTCACCCGTCATGGGTGAAACATTGGCCAACGCCACACAGAAGATTCTCGACTATATGGACACCGAAGCTGTGTCCATTTTTCTGCTCGACGACAGTCAGCAGCACCTGACCTGTGTCGCCTGCGCCGGGCCGGTTTCGATCGAAGGGCTGACCATCGGTGCCGCACAGGGCATCGTCGGGCGAGCGGTGGCTTCCCGTTGCGTGCAGATGGTGCGCGACACGGCGGCTGATGCCGATTTTTCGGGCGCCGTCGATGACATCACCGGCTTTCGCACGCGCTCCATCCTGTGCGCGCCGCTCAGCCTCAAGGCACGCAGCCTCGGCGCACTGGAAGTCATCAACAAGCGCTCCGGTGACGGGCTGTTCGGCGACGACGATAAACAGTTGCTGCAAGCACTGGCTGGCATGGTCTCTCTGGCGATCAGCAATGCCCAGATGACCGAGGCGCTGGTAGAGCAGGAGCGCATCCGCCGCGAACTCGATCTGGCGCGCGAAATACAGCGCAGTCTGCTACCCGCAGACGGCGATTCCGGCTTCCCGGTGTGCGGGCTCAACTATCCAGCCAGCGAAGTCTCCGGCGATTTTTATGATTTCTTTGTCCTGCCGGATGGCTGCATCGCCTGGGGACTGGGCGACGTTTCCGGCAAGGGGATGAACGCCGCCATGCTGATGGCCAAGACCATCAGCCTTTTCCGCTGCCTGGGAAAGACAACGGCGGACATGGCGCAGTTGCTGACCACGATCAACAACGAGATCAGCGAAACTGCCAGCCATGGCATGTTCGTGACCATGGTCGCCGGCGTCCTCGATCCAGCGTGTGGGGAAGTACGCTTTGCCAACGCCGGCCATCAGCCACCGCTGTATCGCGACGCTGATGGCAGTTACCACGAGATCGAAGCTGAATGCCCACCACTCGGCGTGCTACCCGATGTCTGCTATATCGAGCAGACCTTGCGTCTCAATTCCGGACGCCTGTTCGTTTTTACCGACGGCGTCACCGAGGGACGCACGGCGAATGGCGAAATGCTCGGCCTGCCTGGCCTGCTGGCGCTGCTCGACGAGAATGCCGACGCAGCGCCAGCGGCGCAGCTGGCGCGGGTTGCCGGCCTAATCAATCGCCCCGGTACGCGGCTGTTCGACGACCTGACCATGCTGGCCGTGGGCTGATCGTGCCATGAGCGTCCTTCTCACCCGCGATTTCCCGGCCAACACAGAAACCCTGGCCGCCGTGCGTAGCGCCGTCCATACGGCGGCCAGTGCCGCCGGTGCCGACGCTGACTGCGCCGCCGAAGTTGTCCTGGCGGTCAACGAAGCCTGCATGAACATCATCCAGCATGGCTACCGTTTTGCGCCGGGCAAAGTATTCCGCATCGAACTGAAAGCCGCTGATGGCGTGCTGGAGATCCTGCTCTGCGACAACGGTGAAGCAGTCAGCGAACGCCAACTCAAGCCGCGCGCCCTCGACGATGTTCGGCCGGGGGGACTGGGGGTGCACTTCATCCGTGCGCTGACCGATACAATGGCCTACCTGCCGCCGGACAAAACCTGGCAGAACCGGCTGCAGATGATAAAGCGCGTCAGCTGACAGGCTGCACGTCAACAACAGGGGATCGCGTCCGTGGAAATCAGTATCAGGGAAATAGCGCCATTCCGCATCGTCAGCCTCTCCGGCGATGTCGACCTGCACTCCTCACCACAGGCCAGGCAGGCCATACTTGAAGCGATCAAGCAAAAGCTGCCGCTGCTGGTCGAACTCGCCGCCGTCCGCTATATGGACAGTTCCGGCGTGGCTAGCCTGGTCGAGGGCTATCAGGCGGCACGCAAGCAAGGCACCGAATTCGGCCTCGCCGCCGTCGCCACCCCGGCGATGAATGTTCTCAAGCTGGCGCGCCTTGACCGGGTCTTCCCGATCCACGCCTCGGTCGAAGCGCGCCTGGCCCGTGATGCCTAAGCTCCCCGCCGCGCCAGGCCCCCTCGCCAGCTTCGTTGCCGGCATCGGCTTGCGTGCCGTCGACGCCGTGCGCGAGGTCGGCTACCTGTCAGCGCTTCTGTTCGAGGCTTTCTACTGGCTGCTCATGGGTCACCGCCGCCGGCAGCCGGTGCGGCTACGCGCCATCTTCAAGGAAGCCGTTGGCGTTGGCGTCAACGCCATCCCCATCGTCGGCCTCGCCTCCTTTGCCACCGGCATGATGCTTGCCATCCAGGGCATCTATTCGCTACGCACCTTCGGCGCCGAGGATCAGGTGGTGCTCGGCATCGCACTGTCGGTCACGCGCGAATTTGCACCACTGATCACCGGCATCTTCGTTGCCGGTCGCTCCGGCTCGGCCATCGCGGCGCGTATCGGCACCATGCAGATTTCGCAGGAGATCGACGCCTTACGCGTCATCGGCATCAACCCGGTGCGCTACCTGGTAGCACCGCTGCTCGCGGCCATGCTGCTGACGCTGCCGGCGCTGACCATCATGTCCGATCTGCTGGCACTGCTTGGCGGCGCCCTTTACTGCGCGGGTGAACTCTCGCTACCGCCAGCGATCTTTTTCAGCCGGGTGTTCGAGGCGCTGGTCATCGATGATGTATTGCAAGGCGTTGCCAAAGGCCTGGTCTTTGCAGTGGTCATCACCCTCATTGGCTGTGGCAATGGCTTCGGCGTCACCGCCGGCGCTGAGGGGGTCGGCCGGGCCACGACCCGCGCCGTGGTACTCGGCAGTATCGGCATCATTCTGGCCGACATGGTCTTCACCTTCCTGACCAGCCGCTGAGATGAGTACGCACGCCAACCCCGGCTACGCCATTGAGGTCCGCGACCTCGTCACCCACTACGGGCCGCGGAAGATCCTCGACGAGATCAACTTCACTGCGGCGCAGGGCGAGATCATGGTCATCATGGGTGGCAGCGGCTCGGGCAAGAGCACGCTCTTGCGCCACCTGCTCGGCCTGCACCAGCCGACCTCGGGCAGCATCAAGCTGCTAGGCAAGGACATCACGAAGATGAGCGCCGACGAGATGTTCGATCTGCGCAAGAACATGGGCGTCGCCTTCCAGGGCGGGGCGCTGTTCAACTCGATGACGGTCGGCGAGAACGTCGAGCTGCCGCTGCGTGAACATACGAAACTCGACGACGCCACCATCAAGATCATGAGCCGCATGAAGCTGGAGGTGGTCAATCTTGCCGGCTTCGAGGACTTGATGCCATCGGAGCTTTCCGGCGGCATGATCAAACGCGCCGCACTGGCCCGCGCCATTGTCATGGACCCGAAGCTGCTGTTCTTCGACGAGCCCTCCGCCGGCCTCGACCCGGTCGCCTCCGCCGAACTCGACGACCTGATCCTGACCCTGCGCGACGCGATGAACATGACCATCGTCGTCGTCACGCACGAACTGGAGAGCGCCTTCAAGATCGCCGATAGCATCACCGTCCTCGACCAGGGCCGCATCCTCATGTCCGACCGCACTGCCGCAGTACGCGCCAGTGATCACCCGCGCATCCGCGCATTGCTCGACCGTACGCCGCGCAGCGATGTGCTCGATGCCGATGAATATATGGACCGATTGACCCGGGAGGCTTCCTGACCGTGAAACGCGACAATATCAATTACCTGGCAGTCGGTAGCTTCGTGCTGCTGATGGGTGCCGTTCTCCTCTACGGGCTGTACCGGATCACCGGGCACTCCGGCAAGGGCACCCTCTATCTCACCCATTTTCCCAACGTTGCCGGGATCAAGACCGGATCGGTAGTGACCTTTGAAGGCTACGAGGTAGGCAACGTCGAACAGATCGAGCCGGTGACGCATGAGAACCGGACGCGCTACCGCATCAGTCTGAACATCAACAAGCCAGCTCGCATTCCGGCTGACAGCCGGGCGCTGATCTCGACGCCGGGCCTCTTGAGTGCCCCGTTGGTCGAGATCAAGGAAGGTGAGAGTCGGGATATTCTCGCCGCTGGCGGTGAAATTCGCGGCGTCGCTGGCGGCAACCTGATGGAGTCGATGGCTGCCCTGGCCGGCCAACTGGGGGAAATTGCCGAGACAGGCGTCAAGCCGCTGCTTGCCCAGATCGGCAAACGCGTCGACACCCTGGGCTCCAGCATGGAGAAAAACCTGCCGCCGGCGATGGAAGACCTGCGCTCGACACTGGCACGCATCAACAACACCGCCAAGCGTGTGGAGGTGTTGTTCAACGACGAGAACGTCAAGCGCATGCAGAGCGCTCTCGGCAACGCGGACGAAGCCTCGGCCAGCGCACTCAAGCTCTCGCGGGAGCTGCATGCCGTCACCCTCGAAGTCAGCGGGCTGGTCAAGGACTCGCGCGGCATCGTAAGCAGCACCGGCAAGGAACTCGAATCCTCGCTGCGCCGCGCCGACGCCGTGCTTTACCAGCTCGAATCCACCGGCCGCCACCTCAACGAATTCAGCCGCCAGGTGCGTGAAAACCCCTCTGTCCTCATCAACAGCCGGCCACCGGCCGACACTGCCGGAGAACCGAAATGACGCGAAAGTTCATTCTCCCATCCCTGCTGCTGACACTTGGGCTGGCTGGCTGCGGCAGCGCCCCGCCCGCCCCCGCCGACCACTTCTACCGGCTGCAGACCCCAGCGCAGTCATCAACGGCACCGGCAGCCAATATCGAGATCCGCCGCGTGCAGGCCGACAGCCTCTATGCCGAGCGCCCCATTGTCTACAGCGATGCCGGCAACCTGCGCCAGCTGCGCCAGTACCACTACCACCTGTGGCTCTACCCACCAGCGCAGATGGTCCGCGACGACCTGCGCGCACAGCTGCAGAAGGCCAACCTCGGCAGCAAGGGGGCGCTGACCGTAGACGCCCGCATCGTCACCTTTGACCGCATTGTTACCGCTACCGGCAGCACCGCGCAGGCAGCACTGGAGGTTACCGTCACCGCCGGCAACCAGGCGCTGATCGGCAAGCGCTACCAGGCTGATCAAGCCAGCAGCGACGCCTCGATGACGGCTTTCGTTGTCGCCATGGAAGGTGCGCTGGCGAAGATTTTTGGCGAGATTCAGCGGGATATCGAGGCGAAGGCGGCTCGCTGAGGAGCGCGTCAGAGAGCAGAGAGAATTCGCCTATCTGTACCGCGATGCCGCCTTCACGGGGGCGGCATCGGTGCTTCAGTAGCGACCGCTTTCAGTCTTTTCAGATCGCCCACCAACTGAGCAGGATACTGAGAACGATCTCGGTAGCCAGCAGTAAGCCAACCCACGCAGCAACGCCGGCCATGGTCACCATATTGGCGACATAGCGCGCAGTTTTCTCATCGCCGATATGCAGCAAGGGACGCACGCCATGGCGAATCAGGGCGACCGAGGCCAGCCAAGCCACAACGACACAAACCATCGCGAAGCCCATGTTTGCGCCCAGCAACGACAGCGAGGACAACCACAGCGGTACCGGAGCAATCGCGGCCAGTGAATAGGCGCCGTCGTAACCCGGGTCGTGGTCTCTGGCTTTCGACATGCGCTGGATGAGCATGGCCATGTAGTTGACCATCGCCAGTTGCACGCCATAAAGGACGATGCCGGTTATTAGCAGCTGCGTTGCCGACATTGCCGGCACAGACAGCGGAAACACCTCACCCGGGTGCATCAGTTCGACATAGGCATAGAGCACCGGAGGCAATAGCGAAAAGGGCATCACCAGGCTCTTGAAAAACCAGCGTGATGAGAAATGCGAACGATCGATTTCCTCCCAACCAGATTTTTCGGAAATCAGCATTTCGGGAATGTGGGTCATCAGCATGATCAACCTCCTTCTCCCGCAGGTAACGCCGCTGCCCGCACGACTGCTGCAACGGCGATGGCGGACATATGGGTTTAGACCGCAGCACCTGGACAAGTTCCAGTGGGGTAACCGGTCAAAGAAAAGGCCCGGCGGGTACCGGGCCTTTATGCTTGTGCAGCAAGCTGCGGGGAGATGTCAGGACTTAGCTTTGCTGGTAGCTGACCACTGTCTCCTGGCGACGCCCGGCGCCGAGCAGGCGATAGGCAAACAGGGCGAGGAACAGCGTACCAAAGGCAAAGACAACGTCACCGGGAACACGCAGCCAGACAAAGGTCTCCATCATCGTGCTATGCACGAACTCCGGCGAACGGGCAAACCACACACCTTGCGTGATACTCGCCCAGGCCTGAGCAATACCCGCCGGCACCAACGACATGAAGACCATCATCGCCAGGCCGATGTTGACCGACCAGAACATCCATCCGAGCAAGCTGTCCGACCACACGGCACGCGGCGACAGGCCACGCAGGCAGAAGAGCATGAGGCCGATGCCAAGCATGCCGTACACCCCGAACAGTGCGGCGTGGCCGTGGGCGGCGGTCATGTTCATCCCCTGCATGTAGTACAGCGCGATCGGTGTGTTGATCGAGAAGCCGAGCAGGCCGGCACCGACCACGTTCCAGAAGCCGACGGAGATGAAGCAGAGGATTGGCCACTTGTAGGTGGCAACCCAGTCGGCCGACTTCGAGCGCTGGTAGTTGCGATAGGCTTCGACACCGATCATGGCCAACGGCACCACTTCGAGCGCCGAGAACATGGCGCCGATGGCGATCACCGAAGTCGGCGTGCCTGTGAAGTAGAGGTGGTGCAGCGTGCCGAGAATGCCGCCAAACAGGAAGACGATGGTCTCCAGAACAATTGCGCTGTTGGCCGTGGCAGCACGGATCAGGCCAAGACGCGAGAACAGCAGGGCGATGACGGCCGTGGCAAACACTTCGAAGAAGCCCTCGACCCACAGGTGGACCAGCCACCAGCGCCAGTACTCGATCATCGCGTAGTGCGTCGTCCGGCCCCAGGTGAGCGAGGTGGCGTAGAAGCCGCCGATGCACAGTGCCGAGAGGAAGACCATGGCAATCAGGCCACGACTCTCCGAAGGGGTCTTCAACGCGGGCCACAGGCCTCGGCCAAGCAAGGTCACCCAGATCAGCAAACCAACGAAGAGCAGGATTTGCCAGACGCGGCCCATGCTAGTGAATTCCAGGCCCTGGTTGCCGATCCAGAACGAGAACTCGTTGCCGATGTTCTGCAGGCTGCCGATCCACCCGGTGATGGTCGAGCCGGCAACGATGAAGAGTAGTGCGTAGAACAGCAGGTTGACGCCGAGCTTCTGGTATTTCGGCTCGTGGCCGGAAATCGCCGGCGCGATGTAAAGGCCGGTGGCCAGCCAGGCGGTGGCGATCCACAGTACGGCGAACTGGGTGTGAATGGTTCGGCTGACCGTAAAGGGCAGTATCTGGCCAATCGGGATGCCAAACAGTGCCGTGCCCTCAACCGCGTAATGCGCGGTCAGCACACCCATGCCAACCTGCACCAGGATCAATGCGATGACGACGAAAAAGTACTTGCGTGTGGCCAGCATTGACGGCGTCGGCTTCAAGCTGAACAAGGGATCAGCCTTTGGCGGCTTGGGGTCGCCTTCTTCCTGATGCGTAGAGTGGAAGAAGATCATGGCGATGATGGCGCCGAGCATCAGGATCACGCTGGCGATCGACCAGATGCCGGTACCGGCGGTCGGCGTGTTGCCGACCAGCGGCTCGTGCGGCCAGTTGCTGGTGTAGGACAGGCCCGTCTCGCCGGGGCGGTCGGTCGTCGCCGACCAGGCGCTCCAGAAGAAGAAGGCGGACAGTGCCTCGCGGTCCTCCGCCAGCTTCAGCGTGCCGGGCAGCATCGCGTACTGCTCGCGCAGGTCGGCGAGTGAAGCCTCGTCGCCGAAGAGGTCGGCGTAGTGCTTCGCCACCTGCTTCGCCGCTTCGGCACGCTCAGCGGAAAGGGTAATGACATTCGTCGCCGCGTCATGCGTGTTGCGGCGCATCTCGGTCTTCAACTCGGCGTCAAGTGCGGCTTGCTGGCCTGCCTGAAGATTGGCGTAGCCGGTGCCGTGCTGTTGCTGCGCCCGGATCTCGCGCAGCGCGACCGCCTCGCGGTGCAGCCAGTCGGCCGACCAGTCCGGCGCCAGGTAGGAGCCGTGCCCCCAGACCGAACCGAGCTGCTGGCCGCCGGAGGCAAGCCAGGCTTCCTGGCCGCGCTGGACGCTGCCATCGGCAAAGAGCGTATCGCCCTTGCTGCTGACGACCGCTTTGGGAATCGGTGGTGCGCTGACGTAGATCTCGGTACCCACCCAGCCGAGTGCGGCGAAGGAAAGTACGCAGATCACGGCCAGCCAGGTCCATAGCTTGCGTGTTGCGTGCATGGTGGATGTCCTTTCTGCAAGTTGATGAATTGAGTAAAAAACCAGAAAGGACGCAAAAGCCTGAGTGCATTGCAGCGCCCTGCCACGCGCCCCTTTAAGATGCATCTTATTTGAATCTTTTTAAAGATGCAAACAATTTGCCTCTTATGCGGCAATCAGTCGCAGGCAAGTGCTAGCGGCCAGGGCCAGCTAGATCATTGACGGGTCAGGCAGCAGGGGATTGGGGCAAAAAACGGAGGATGGCATGCTCGCTGTGGCCGAGCAGATCGGCCAGCGAAATGCCATCAAGCACCTTGAGGAAAGCGCCCAAGGCATCGGCAAGCGCGACCTTGAGCTTGCATGAAGGATCGAGGATGCAACTGCAGCCGGAACCAAAGCATTCAACCAGTTCCATCCCCCGCTCCATGCGACGGACGACATCACCGACACCAATCTCGGCCGGTTTGCGCCCGAGGCGCAAGCCCCCCCCCTTGCCACGGACGCCCTCGGCGAAACCAGCTCGGATAAGCTGATTGACCACTTTCATCAGGTGATTGCGCGACACGGAAAAACGCTCGGAGATCTCCTGGATGGTGACCAGGCGGTCATCATTGGTCCCAAGGTAGATCAACACGCGCAGGGCGTAGTCGGTGTGCTGGGTAATGTGCATGGGGCGAATTGTCGCACGTCCGGGACTGCCGAAGCAGCCCCGGAAAATTGTCCGGATTCGATCTTCGCCCCTGCCGCAAAAAACTTGCGCTGTCTGCTACGCCTGGCAGCCGATCACCAGTTCGGCTCCCGCTCAGGGGTGGCGGTAATGCGGTGGATGCTCAAATCCGCGCCCTGATATTCTTCTTCCTGGTCAAGGCGCAGGCCGAAGACCGACTTGAGGGCGCCGTAGACCAGGAAGCTACCGATCAGCGCTACCCCAATGGCCATTGCTGTCATGATCAACTGCGGCATCAGGGCAACTCCACCCAGTCCGCCCAATGCCTTTTGCCCGAAAATGCCGGCGGCAATCCCGCCCCAGGCGCCGCACAGGCCATGCAGGGGCCAGACACCAAGCACATCGTCGATCTTCCAGCGGTTCTGCGTCAGCGTGAACATGAACACGAACAGGCCGCCGGCAATTCCGCCGACGACCAGCGCCCCCATCGGATGCATCAGATCGGAGCCGGCACAGACAGCGACAAGGCCAGCGAGCGGGCCGTTATGCACAAAACCGGGGTCGTTCTTTCCCACCACCAGTGCCACCAGCGTACCGCCGACCATGGCCATCAGTGAATTGAGCGCTACCAGGCCAGAGATCTTGTCCAGTGTCTGCGCGCTCATGACGTTGAAGCCGAACCAGCCGACCGTCAGAATCCAGGCGCCGAGGGCCAGGAAGGGGATGGATGACGGGGGATGTGCGGAGATTTCGCCAGTCTTCCGATAGCGGCCATGGCGCGCACCCAGCAACAGGACTGCCGGCAGGGCGATCCAGCCACCCATGGCATGAACCACCACAGATCCGGCAAAGTCGTGGAACTCTTCGCCAAACGAAGCCTTCAACCAGGCCTGAATGCCGAAGGCCTGGTTCCACGCGATACCTTCGAAAAACGGATAAACGAAGCCGACGATGAGGAAGGTGGCGGCGAGCTGCGGATTGAACTTGGCACGCTCGGCAATACCACCTGAGACAATGGCCGGTATGGCTGCGGCAAAGGTCAGCAGGAAGAAGAATTTGGTCAGCTCAAAGCCGTTCTTGGCCGCCAGCGTTTCGGCGCCGGCGAAGAAATTGGAGCCGTAGGCAATGCTGTAGCCAATGAAGAAGTAGGCGATGGTCGATACGCCGAAATCGGTAAGTATCTTGACCAGCGCATTGACCTGGTTCTTCTTGCGCACAGTCCCCACTTCGAGGAAAGCGAAGCCGGCATGCATGGCCAGCACCATGATGGCGCCGAGCAGGATGAACAGGGTGTCGTTGGCAGTCTTGAGCGCGTCCATGGCTCCTCCGGAATAATTGTCCGGTGCCATTTAGCAATAAACCTGCCAGACACTTAAGCCTTTAAAATCATGGCCTCGGAACTGCCGCGCCGCGCCGCCCGCACCACACTCGTGCAAACCGGAGGCGCGCAGCACCATAACAGTGCGTCGCGCACTGCTTGTGGGCTTTGCCTTATTTCGGTGCCAAGCCCGGCGGCAAAAGGATCCACATCTGCCCGGACTGCTTCATCCGCCCAGCCTGCGCCCCCGCCTCTGCACCGAAACCCCAGAAGAAATCTGCCCGCACAACGCCCTTGATCGCCCCGCCGGTGTCCTGCGCCATGACCAGCCGGCGTAGCGGCACGGCCGAGTTCGGCTGCGTCGTGGCGAGAAAGACCGGCGCACCGAGCGGCGTACTGCGCGGATCAATGGCGATCGTTCTTTCGGCGACGAGGGGCACCCCCAGCGCGCCCGGGGGGCCGTCTTCCGGCCCGAACTTCGACGGCAGTTCACGGAAGAAGACGTAGCTGGGATTGGTGTTGAGCAGTTCGTCCAGCTTCTTCGGGTTGGCACGCGCCCAGGCCTGAATCCCCTGCATCGACGCCTCGCCGCTTTTCAACTCGCCGCGCTCGATCAGGACTCGGCCGATGGACTGGTAGGGGTGTCCGTTCTGGTCGGCATAGCCGACGCGCACCAGATCACCCGAAGGCAGGCGGACACGCCCGGAACCTTGAATCTGCAGGAAGAAGAGTTCGATCGGGTCCTCGACCCAGAGCAACACCGGCGCCACCTGCTCACGCTCGACGATTTCCGCACGCGGGTAGTAAGGCAGCACCTTGTTGCCCACCAGACGGCCGCGTACCCGCTTGTTTTTCAGCTCGGGAAGAATGTCGCCAAGTTCGATCGTCAGCAAATCCTTCGGCACGCTGTGCACGGGGAAGCGGTTGTTGCTGTCACGCTTGCGCGCGCCGATCAGCAGGGGTTCGTAGTAGCCGGTAATCATGCCTTCGTTGCTGCCATCGGGATTGGTGGCGATGAAGGGCTGGAACTGGCGTTCGAAGAAGGCGCGCACGGCCTGATTGTCAGTTGCATCAACTGCTTTGGCAGCGTCACAGGCGGGCCGCCAGAGCGGCCATTGCGGCTTGCCGGCGAGACCACGGCAACTCTGCTGGAAAGCCGGCCACGCCGCGCTCAGGTTGTCATCAGCCCATCCCGGCAGGTCTTCCCAGCGTGCCGGCTGCAGCGGCTTCGCTGGCGGCAGTGTCGGCTCTTCGATCGCCCCGGGGCATTTCGGACAAGCCGCGCAGGCGGGACAACTTGCGCTCGAAGCGGGCTTTGCCGGTTCGCGCAACCCGGCGCAGGCAGAAAGAAGGAGGAAGAGGGGGGCGAGCAGCAGCGCGCATTGGCGTTTGTTCATGTGTTTCGCTAGAGTGCGGAGTTCCTGAAGCCCGCATTTTAGCGCCCCGCCGCCCAGACCATGACCGAACTTGCCCACTTCCTTGCCCGCGCCGAACAATTTCTCAACCGACTCGATGCGGTACTGCCCATGGCGCCCGCCGCGCCCGACTGGAAAGCCGCCGTAGCCTTCCGCTGGCGCAAGGGCGCCAATGGCCGCGGCTGGCTGCAGGCAGTCAGCAAGCCGCACCCGATGCGCTTGAAAGACCTCAAGGACATCGACGACCAGAAGGCTCGCGTCGATGCCAACACGCGCCAGTTCGTTGCCGGCCAGCCGGCCAACAACGTGCTGCTCACCGGTACGCGAGGTTGCGGAAAATCCTCCCTGATCAAGGCGCTGCTCAACGAATACGCAAAGAAGGGCTTGCGCCTGATCGAAGTGGACAAGGCCGATCTCGTCGACCTGGCGGACATCATTGATCTCATCGACGGCCGGCCGGAACGCTTTCTCATCTACTGCGACGATCTCTCCTTCGAGGCCGGCGACGCCACCTACAAGGCGCTGAAGGTCGTACTCGACGGCTCCATCGCTGCACCGCCAGACAACGTGCTGATCTATGCCACCTCGAACCGCCGCCACCTGATGCCGGAATATTTTTCCGAGAACCTTGAAGCACACTCGGTCGGCGACGAAATCCACCCCGGCGAAGCCATTGAGGAAAAGGTATCGCTGTCCGAACGTTTCGGCCTGTGGATCTCGTTCTATCCCTTCTCGCAGGAAGAGTATCTGGATATCGTCGCACACTGGCTGCGCACGCTCGGCGTCAACGACGCCGACATCGCCCGCGCCGAACGCGCCGCCCTCAACTGGGCCCTGCAACGCGGCTCACGCAGTGGTCGCGTCGCCTGGCAGTTCGCCAAGGACTGGGCCGGCACCGAAGCCATCAAGGCCGGCAACAGCAAGAAAAAGAAATGAGCGGGCGCCAGATAACGCTCGTTTCCGCCGCCGTACTGATGCGCGGCGAATCAACAGGCGCAGCCTCTGGCGGCTCCAGGGAGTTTCTGCTCGCCCGCCGCCCCGAGGGCAAGGTCTATGCAGGCTGGTGGGAGTTTCCCGGCGGCAAGGTCGAAGCCGGCGAATCTTTCCACGATGCGCTGGTACGTGAGCTGCACGAAGAACTCGGCATCACCATTACGCAGGCCACCCCGTGGCTGACTCGCGAATTCGTCTACCCGCACGCCACGGTGCGCATCCGTTTCTTCCGCGTGACTGCCTGGGAAGGCAAGATCCATCCGCACGAGCATGCAGCGATCGCCTGGCTGCGCACCAACGAGGCCCCGACAGTGGAACCGATCCTGCCGGCCAACGGCCCGATCCTGAAAGGGCTGACACTACCGACGACGTGTGCGCTCACCAATGCCGAAGAGAACGGCTGCGCACTGGAATTGAGCCGGCTGCAGGCGGCGCTGAACAACGGCCTGCGCTTCATCCAGATTCGCGACAAGGCGTTAGCGGCCAAGGAACGTGCGGCCTTCGCCAGCGAGGTTGCCGCGCTGGCAAAATGCCATGGGGCCATCGTTGTGGTTAATGACGATGCTGCTCTCGCACGCAGCATCGGTGCCGATGGCATTCACCTCTCTTCGCGCAGTCTCGCGCTATGCCCAGCACGGCCGGATTTTGCCTGGGTCGGCGCTTCGTGCCACAGCACCGAAGAATTACAGCACGCTGCATCGCTGGAGCTTGACTATGCCCTGCTCGGCCCGGTCCTGCCTACCCAAACGCATCCGGACGCACCCTGCCTTGGCTGGGAAG
This sequence comes from Rhodocyclaceae bacterium, assembly GCA_041674785.1. Taxonomy (GTDB): domain Bacteria; phylum Pseudomonadota; class Gammaproteobacteria; order Burkholderiales; family Rhodocyclaceae; genus Proximibacter. The sequence goes on along the minus strand of JBAYVG010000008.1, from coordinate 12,972 downwards.
CATTCGCCCAGCAGGTCGAACGCAGCCCCTTGCCGGTGCTTGCCTTGGGCGGGATGAAGCCAGAGATGATGGAGACGGCGTGGACACATGGCGCCCATGGCTTGGCGCTGATGCGGGGATGGCGCTAACTGTCTTGTAGCGGCGTGCCGTCTTCCGGCAGACCAGGCATTTCCTGCACCGGCACCCGGTAGGACTCATCCGCCCAGCAGCCGAGGTCGATCAGCTTGCAGCGCTCGGAGCAGAACGGACGCCATTTGTTCTCCGGGCTCCAGACAGATTCGCCAGCGCATTGCGGGCAACGAACTTTCGGCGGGTTTGCAGCAGACATCAGAGGTTGCAGAAGGTCATGTCAAAAGCCACTTCCTTGTCGCAAGGACGTGGCCGCAGGTCGCCATCGGGGGAAGTGAAGCGGATATTCAGCGCGTACTTGTTGGCGCTGATCTCGGGAATGAAAGGATTGCCCAACGGAACCGCGACACGCACCATCTGCGACGAACTGCCACCCAGCATCATCTGGAAAACTCCGTGCTTGGCCGTCTGATGTTCCGGCCGCCCACTGCTGCGCAACAAGCGCAGCACGATGGCCAGACCATCGCGTAAGGGCAGCAACGGCTTCAACCACGTCGAGACGGAAGCGCGTCGTGCTTCCGACGGCTGATGCAACCAGTAGTGGTAGGAAGGCAGATCAAATTCGCAGACACCGCCGGGAATTGCCGCACGGCTCTTGATCCCCATCAACCAGTCGTTTTCGCGCAGATACTGGCCAATTTTTCCGGTCATGCCGAGGAGTGCTGCTGCCGCCTGCTCGATCTCGTAAAGGGCACCGGAAAGCGCCTCTTCGGAAATGTCGGGATTGTTGCGAAAAACCAGCAGGGTCTGGCGCTGGCGCTCGAGTTCCTGAATGAGGTCCATCTTCAGGTCGGCGCGCCCGGCTACTTCAAGAATCTCGAACAGGGTAACCAGCGCCACATGGTGTTCGTGCGCACCCTCCGCCTGCAAGAAGTAGGCAGTTTTGTCGAACAGATCCTCCAGGCGCAGCAGCGTACGGATGCGCTCGTTGAAAGGATATTCGTAGGTAATCACGCCGTGGGCCGGTCCGGGATCTGGAAAATGCTTGGATTCTGAACCATTTGCAGCGAAATCTCAACAGTTCGCCTTAACTTTGGTCAAGGCAGCGGCAAGGTAGTCCTGATGCAACTTTTCAACCTGAGCCGGCAAAGCCTCCGGAGGTCCGTCGTTGTCGATGCAATCGTCGGCGACAGCACATCGCAACTGACGACTGGCCTGGGCCGACATGATCGCGCGCACCTCTGCCTCGTCCATGCCGCTGCGCGCGATAACACGCGCAATCTGCGTTGCCTCATGGCAATCCACCACCAGAATACGATCACAGCGTTGGCGATAAGAAGCGGACTCAATCAGGAGGGGAACCGCAAGAATGACGTACGGGGCAGTTGCGGCATTGCAGCGGTGTTCGCTCTCGCGACGAATGAGCGGGTGAAGAATTGCCTCCAGACGCCGCTTCGCCACGGCATCGCCGAACACCAGGCGACGCATGACAGCCCGATCCAGCGCACCGTCGCCCCGCTGGATGCCGGCGCCAAACGCTTCCCGCAAGGCCGGCATGGCGGCGCCGGCAGGGCCGGTCAGTTCATGGGCGATAGCGTCGGTATCGACCAGCGCCGCACCGCGCTGCACGAACAGTTCGGCGACAGTGCTCTTGCCGCTGCCGATCCCGCCAGTAAGGCCGACGATGAACATCAACTATTGCCGCAGGCAGCGGTCTTGATGTCGGGCAATTGCTGCTGCACCGCCGTGCGGGCCTCTTCCAGCATCGGCACCGGCCCGGTCGCTTCAAGCGTGAGCTGTTCGGGGGAGATCACCGTGCGAAGCCCCACCTTGGCACTTTTCACGCCTTTCCCGCGCAAGGAAGCCAAGCGCTCCTCGGCCGCCTGCTCGCTGGAAAATATACCGAGCGAAACAGCGAAGCGGTTCGGCCCGGGTTCCTGGACGACGAAAAACTCCGGTGCGCCCAAGCGCTTCAGTTCCCCGGCCTTTTTGTCGGCCTCGGCCTTATTGGCCTGTGGTGGAATGAATACCCACCAGGAACTGGCCTCCGGAATGACATGGCGGGCCCGACGCAAGCCGGCGAAACGCTCGGCCAGCATACTTTCCACTTGATCGGCAGTGGCAAGCGCCAGGTCACGCCATGCCAGACATTTCTCAGGCGGCGGCTTGGCGGGTGCAGCAACGATCGGCGGGAGAATTTGCGGCGCCTCGTCGCGCGACAGCACGCGCAGCTTGTCTGCCTGCAACTGCTGCGTCAGCCGCACTGCATCGGGATTTTCGCGCTCACCAAGATAACCCTGCATCCAGGCAAAAAACACCAGGTTGGCAGCAACGAGAAGGAAGACGAGAAGGCGCATGGCGTCAGAACCTGGGCAGGTGAGCCAGCGAGGCCTGGATCGCTTCCGCCGGATAGGCGAAGTCTTCCAGCTCACCGGCGAAATAACGGTCGTAGGCGGCCATATCGAAATGGCCGTGTCCGGTCAGGTTGAACAAGATCACCTTCGGTTCGCCGGTGGCCTTGCACTTCAGCGCCTCGTCGATAGCGGCGCGGATGGCATGGCACGACTCCGGCGCCGGTACGATGCCCTCGGCACGCGCAAACTGCACGCCGGCTTCGAAAGTCGCGAGCTGCGGCACGGCCACCGCCTCAACCTGCTTCTCGTGGAAGAGCTGCGAGACCAGCTGCGAATCACCGTGGTAGCGCAGGCCGCCAGCGTGGATGCCGGGCGGCATGAAGTCGTGGCCGAGGGTGTACATCTTCATCATCGGCGTGTAGCCGGAGGCGTCACCGAAGTCGTAGGCGTAGTGACCCTTGGTCAGCGTCGGGCACGAGGTCGGCTCAACGGCGACGCAGCGCAGGTTCTGCGCGCGCTTGTCGCCGGCCGCCTTGTCGGCGAGGAAGGGGAAGGCGATGCCGCCGAACGAGGAACCACCGCCACAGGGGCCGAGGATCACGTCCGGGTAGAGGCCGATCTTCTCGAATTGCTTCTTCGCCTCCAGGCCGATGATGGTCTGGTGCAGCAGCACGTGGTTGAGCACGGAACCCAAGCCGTAGGTGGTATCGGCGCGCGAGGCGGCTTCTTCGACCGCTTCCGAGATGGCCAGCCCGAGCGAGCCTTCGCTGTTCGGGTCGCGCGCCAGTGCCTTGCGCCCGGCCTCGGTCATGTCGGTCGGGCTGGCGAACACTTCCGCACCCCAGGTCTGCATCAGCGAGCGGCGGAACGGCTTCTGCTGGTAGCTGACCTTGACCATATAGATGCGCACGGCGATGCCGAACATCTGCCCGGCAAAGGCGAGCGACGAGCCCCACTGGCCGGCGCCGGTTTCGGTGGTCATGCGGCGGATGCCCGCGGCGTGGTTGTAGAAGGCCTGCGGCACCGCCGAGTTCGGCTTGTGCGAGCCAGCCGGCGAGACGCCCTCGTTCTTGTAGAAAATCTTCGCCGGCGTGCCTAGCGCCTGCTCCAGCCGCAGCGCGCGGCACAGCGGCGCTGGCCGCCACAACGCGTAGATCTGCCGCACCTCTTCGGGAATCTCGATCCAGCGCTGAGTCGACATCTCCTGCTCGAGGATGTTCATCGGGAAGATCTCGGCCATCTTCTCCGGCGGTACCGGCTGGCCGTCAGGCCCAAGCGGCGGCGCCGGCGGATTCGCCATGTCGGCGACGACGTTGTACCAGTGAGTCGGGATTTCGTGCTGTTCGAGCAGGATGCGCGTGGCTTGCATGGACGGGCCTGTCATTGCCTTTTTCGGTAGGCGAAAAGTATATCAGCCGCGATCGATCTCCCGTTGCACGGTTTTCTCCGGCGCAAAAGCCTGCAGCAGGCGCGCGAATGCAGCACGCGCTGCCGCACTGTTGTCCTGGCTGAAATTGCAGACGTAGAGATCCAGTGTCACGGCCGCCATTTCCGGCCAGGTGTGTACCGCCAGATGGGATTCGGCGAGAACCACGGCACCGGTTGCCCCCGCCGGCTGACCGTTCGTCTCGAACTGGTGAAAAACCTGTCCCACCGGGGTCAGTCCTGGCACGGCACAGACAGCCAGGCAGAGCGAGCGCAGCGCGGCGGCATCGTGCAGCAAGGCGGAGGCGCAGCGGCAATCGTGCAGTTCGGCAATGAGGTGCAATCCGTGCATGGTTACAGGTCGTTTCAAACGAGTGAGGAGCTGAATCGTACACCCAGACGGCGCAGGGTGCGCTCGGCCGCAAGCACGCCACGATACTGCGCCTCCTCGAAGATCGAGAGACCGCTGACATCAGCGTGGGCAAAGCGCAGGCGCGGCGAATCGGCAGCAAAAGGCTCACGGGCGCCCCCCCAGACAAAACCGGGCACCGGCCGCACCATGGCATGTCCAAGCAGGGCGATGTCGATCTGCAGGGTCAGGGCGCGAATGTCGGCGTGCGCTTTTTCCAGATCGGCCAGCACCTCTTCGGCCCACGCCTCACGCGATCGCTGCAGCAGCACCTCGCGTCCTGCCGCCGGCGCCTGGGCAGATAACGCCCGATAGTAAGTAAGCACGGCGGCCCCTTGGTGCAGGCGCATCTGCTGGTGAGTGGATACGACATAGCCCAGCCCCGGACTATCGTAGAGCACGTTGTCCCAAGCCATCGGCACCCCGGCACCCGAGGTCGGCAGCGCGGAAACGGTCAGGTTGGCAACCAGCCACGGGGCGTGCGAAAACTGGCGTGCTGCAGCCTTCAATCTGTCGTAGCCAACGAAGATGCGCGGCACCAGAAATAGCGGTGCGGCCCAGATCAGTTGTGCGGCCTCGATGCGCAGCGAGCGCTCCTCGGCCGGCAACCAGACGTCGACAGCGATGTGACGGCCGCTATCGGCGACGCGATGAACCAGCGCCCCCGTCATCACCCGATCGCCGATGCCGTTGGCCAGACCGCGCGCCAGCCAGGCGTTGCCATCGGGCGCAGTGAGAACCGTATCGCCTTCGGCATTCGCCGCCTCGCCGCTGCGACAGGCAAAGTAATGGATGCCGGCCCAGGCCGAGACTTCAGCGATGCCGGTGCCGTAGTCGTCACGGCAGGCGTAGTCGACATACCAGTGCAGCGGTGGGGAATCGAGTTGCTGCGAAAGCAGCCAGTCGCGCATGCTGAGGCGGTCGAGCGCAAGCAGGTCAGGCGTACGCCGCGACAGCACCATCGGCACGGCAAAGGCCTGGCGCTGCCGGTAGCTGGCCATCAACTGCTGAAAGCGTGCGTACTGCGCCCGGTCACGGTCGCCAACGCCAATTTGTGGCCACAGCCCATCCTGCCAAAGGCCGTGGCGATACATCCGCTCCTGCGGCGTCGCACAGAGATAGCGTTCATCGTAATGCGGCCGCTGTGCGCGCGGGTCATCCTGCAGCACACCGAGTTCGGCCAACAGTTCGCGTACGGCCACCGCCTGCGTACCCGGCAGCGGCAAGTAGTGAGCAGCGAGCGGACACGGGCCGGCCGGCGTCTGCACTCCGCGCGAGTTGCCGCCGAGCTCGGGCTCCAGCTCGGCGATGAGAAAATCGTGAAATCCCGCCTTGTTCAATTTCCAGCCAGCCGAAAGCCCACCGATTCCGCCACCGACAATGAGCACCGGCAGCCGCCGCGTTTCGCTTGGCGCCGGGATAGTCCCCGTACGCAAACGATGCCCCAGCGCATGCGCATTGCCGAGCAGGCGGCCAGGGGGCGTTGGCAGCTGATCCGTCGGGGCGCACGCCGGCAGCAGCGCGGCACTGGCCACCGCACTCACCGAGGAAAGGAAATCGCGCCGGTCCATCAGCGGATCACGTGCCGCCACTCTTTCTCGAAGTAGCGGACAAGGACCTGGTTGTTGAGCTGGTTTACCTCGGCCTCGACCCGCGCCATGTCCCCGGGGAATTCGAACAGCGAAGGCGTCAGCGCCGGCGTCAGGAAACGGGTCTCGACCGGATAGGTTTCAGGTGAACGGTAAGGGCGGCGGCTGACGAGAACGAAGCCCCACTCGCCGAAGGACGGCACCAGCGCGTGGTAGGGAGTGGCCACGAAGCCAACGCTTTCGAGGGTGGTGACAATGCTCCAGAACGATTGCCGGGCATAGAGCGGCGACGTTGACTGAACGACGGCCAACCCGGTTTCCGTCAGATGTTTTTCGAGCAGGCGATAGAAAGCGGCGCTGTAGAGCTTGCCGATGGAGAAGTTCGACGGATCGGGAAAGTCGATAACGACAAAGTCGAAACGTTCGCGACTTTCCTCCAGCCAGACCAGTGCATCGGCATTGACCACGTTCACCTTCGGCGACGACAGCGCACTTCCGTTAAGTGCGCGCAGTGCCGGGGCACTGGAAAAGAGCCGGGTCATGGCCGGATCGAGATCAACCAGCGTCACCGATTCGACCTGCGGGTATTTCAGGATTTCGCGCACCGCCAGGCCGTCACCGCCGCCGAGCACGAGGACACGCTTCGCACCAGGCAAGGTTGCCAGCCCGGGATGCACCAAGGCCTCGTGGTAGCGATACTCGTCGCGTGAGCTGAACTGCAGGTTATTGTTCAGATGCAGGCGCAGATCGTCCTTCCAGCGCGTGACGACAATGCGCTGATAGGGCGAGGACTCGGCATGCACGATTTCGTCCGCGTAAAGTTGTGTCTCGGCGAACGAGGTCGCTTCGCCCGCTACGGCGAATGCACCGATCAACACCACTGCCGCAGCCAGCGCCTGCCCACGCAACCAGGCGACTGACGGTATCTGCGCACGGAACAGCCAGAGCGCCCAGAGCGCCACCAGCACATTGAGCAGGCCGAACATCAGGGCGCTGCGCACCAGGCCGAGGTGCGGCACGAGCAGGACAGGAAAGAGGATGGAGACAGCCAGTGCGCCGAGGTAATCGAAAGTGAGCACCTGCGACACCACGTCCTTGAAGGCCAGGTCACGCTTGAGAATGCGCATGATCAGCGGAATCTCCAGGCCAACCAGCATGCCGAGGATGAATACCAGAAAGTACAGCATCAGCTTGAACGGCTCGGGCGCCCAGACGAAGGTGAAGAACAGGGCTGCGGCCGAGGAGCCGCCGACAACACCGATCAGGAGTTCGATCTGGACAAAGCGCCCGATCAGGTCGCGGACGATGTATTTCGACAGCCACGACCCCACCCCCATGGCAAACAGATAGGTGCCGATAACGGTTGAAAACTGGGTGACGGAATCGCCCAGCACATAGCTGGCCAGGGCCGCCGCGATCAGCTCGTAGGCGAGCCCGCAGGAAGCGACAACAAAGACGGAGACGAGCAGCGCCTGTTGCATCAGACAGTATGCCGGCGAGAGATTGCAGCGACAGGCCGCTGGCGGGTCGGGAGAAAACGCATTCGGCGTCCGGAATTATTTGTGGAAAGTACGCCCGCTGTTCAAGCGGGAGCCTTGCGCCCCGGCTTCGCGGTCAAAAAGGTTCCAGCCAGAATACTGGGCATACGAGAAAACGGCGAGGGCCAGCAGGCCGGCCACGAAATTGGATTTGATCATTCGTCGTCCCCGTCATCGTCGTCACCGACCAGGCCGCTCTCGTTCCAGCGCCGTGTTTCAAAGGCACTTCGCCGACCGCGCGAGAACAGCGGGAAAATGACCAGGAAGATCAGCAGGAAGATGAAGTTGGACCAGCCCGGCGCATTCTTCACGACCTCGACCGTGTCGACCACACTGGCCCGACGGTCCTTGCCCAGTTCATAGTCGATGGCCAGATAGTAGGTGCCGGGCGGCACCGCCTTGAACACCAGCTCATCCCCCTTCGACCCCTCCGACCAGCTCTCGCCCCCATCGACACCGCTGTAATGGGCGATCTCCTGCATGCCCAGCCAGGCTCGCCCGGTGTTCTTGTCGATCAGCGTCGTCGTCAGCGAGACCCAGTTGTTACTGATGTCGGTACTGTGACGGACTTCCAGCTTGCGCACCGTGCTTTTCAAAACGAACTCGGGGGTCGTTGCGGTCACTTCATCCTGCGTCGGCGTGAAGACAAGGCGGTGCTTAAAGGCCACGCTGGAAAAGGCGAAAACAAAAAGCAGCTGTGCAACGACCGCAGCCAGCGCCAGTTTCCAGAACAGCTTGCAGATGCCGCGATGCCGCTCCTCCCACGGATTGGGCTGGTTGGCATAAACCCCGACCGGTTGCGGCAGCGCCGTCTTTGGCCTGAAGGCCGCCTGCAGCGCCTCAACCTCCAGATACTCGCCCTGCGACCAGGTCACTTCCTTGTTGGTCAGCTCGCGCGAGAGCATCCGAGGCGGCGCAATGAAGTCCTCGGTCTCGCAGCTTTCGCCAACGGAGACTCGCCAGTAGAACTCGCCGGCAACGTAAACCACCTCGGCATGGCCGGCATTGAAGCGGCGGTAGTCATCGCCCTGGTAGGTAAAGCGATCTTCTCCGCGCGGCACCCTGGGTATTTCCGAAACCGTGCGGGCGTAGTTCCAGTGTCCCTGATCCTCGACCAGCCAGGCGAACCCTTCGCCAGCACTGAAGAGCAGGTATTCGGCCCAGTCGTAATCGATGCCGTCAACCGTTGTCCGGCGCTTGAGGAAGCCAATGATTTCCCAATCAATCCCTTGCAGCTTGCCCTTGCTGCCCAATGGCAGGGTGGGCACTTCGTGCACTGTCTGCGCTGCACGGGAAAGCAGGCGCAGATTTTCGTTTTCAACGCCGATGATCGAGCCGCAGCTTTCACACCCCAGGCTTTCGATGGCTGCCGAATGGATCGTCAGCGGTGCCGCGCAATGCGGGCAATTGAAGACTGTCGCCTTGATCGTCGAGGCGCCCCCCCCCTGATCGCGGGCTTCGCGCAGATTGGCGAAATTGAGGTCCTTGAACGTGGCCGCATGGCCGACGAAGGCCAGCGGCGGCGCTTCACTGTAGTCGAGCGTCAGGAAGCGGTCGTTACCGCGCAAATCGGCGGCATTGACGTCGTACCCTGCCGCGACCTTGAAAGGCAGTTCACCCTGGCCGGAGATACAGCGCGCCGTGTCCAGATTGGTGACCGTGAAACTGCGGCCGCCCAGCGTGACCGCCATCTCCGGTGCCAAACTTTCGAAAGCGGGAAGCGTTTCACTGACGGCGACCTGGGCGCTGACGACGTATTCACCGCTGGCTTCAGACAGCCAGGCAGCGCGGCCGTCGTCAAAAAGAATGTGCCATTCGTTCCAGATACCCGATTCGTGCTTGAGCTGGATACGGCCGATGACGCCGAAGTGTACGCCGCGAAATTTGCCCTCGGTACCTATCTGGATCAGCGACGAATCTTCGAGTAGATCAGCCATGCGGCCGAGGTTCTCGATGTCGTCACCGTGCCGCAGCAGCGTGCTGCGGCAAAACTCGCAGACGGCATAGAGCGACGCACCCGAGCGAAAAACGACCGGGGCGCCGCAGGAAGGGCAGGAGGCGGTTTTCACGCGCAGCCGACCGAAAGGGTTCGTCGGCCGATCAGCTCAGTTTGCCGAGAAGTTCCGCCTTCTTGGTGTCGAATTCGGCCTGCGACAGGATGCCCTTTGCCACCAGACCATGCAGTTTCTCCAGCGTGGCCACCACGTCGTCAGCACTCACCGTTGCCGCCACGGCACCGGCGACAACGGGTGCTGCGGCCACTGGAGCCGCCGCTGCAGCGCCGGGTACCGCAGCCTGCGCCATGGCACCGGCCATTGCCTGACCGACCCCCATGCCCGCGCCCAGGCCGGCGCCGATCCCGGCCAGACCCCCTTCATTCTGCGCGGCCAGCGGGATTGCATTGGCGACCTGGTACTGCGTGTAACGCCCCATGTCGCCGATCATGTTCATGCCGATTTTGGTGTCGAGTATCTTCTGCAGCTCTTCCGGCAGCGACACGTTCTGCACCGCGAAAGCGTCGAGTGTCAGGCCATAGCGCTCGAATACCGTCACCAGCTTTTCCTGCATGGCCTTGCCGAACTCGACCTGGTTCGCCGCCATGTCGATGAAGGGCACGCCAGACTCGCCGAAGAGATCGGTCATCGTCGCGATGACCAGATTGCGGAGTTGGCCGTCCAGGTCGTCAACGAGATATTCCTCGCGAGTTCCGGAAATCTCGGTGTAGAACTTGCCGGGGTCGCTCAGTTTGTATGAATAGATACCGAAGGCGCGCATGCGCACCATGCCGAAATCCTTGTCGCGGATGGTGATCGGATTTGGCGTTCCCCACTTGCGGTCGAGGCGCAGACGGGTGGAGAAGAAATAGACCTCGGACTTGAACGGGGACTCGAAGAGCTTGTCCCAGTTTTTCAGGTTGGTCAGCAACGGCAGGGTTTGCGTTGTCAGCTTGTAAAGCCCGGGACCGAAGACATCTGCAATCTTGCCTTCGTTGACGAACACGGCCATCTGCGACTCACGCACGGTGAGCTGTGCACCGTACTGGATTTCGAAATCCGCTACCGGATAACGATAGGCCAGCACATCGTCGCCCTCCTCCGTCCAGTGGATGACGTCGATAAACTGTTTCTTGATGAAGTCCATGAGGGCCATGTCGGTCTCCTGAGATCAGGCGTGGAACAACGGAATGGAGCGAAGCGTATTCATATTCAGTTTCAATAGCTCATGCAGGCGGCGTTGAGCAAACCGACACTGAGTGAGAGAACCGCCAGAAAAAGGGCGGGCGCGACCTTGCCGGCGGGGATGTCGCTGTTCATCTGCGGGAAGGTATAGCGGGCGACAAGGTAGGCGAATATCTGCACGACACCGGCAACCGCCCCCCAGGCGGCAAGGTCGGCGACGGTGCCGCTGTGCGCAATGGCATTGGCCACCGGCATCACAAAACCAAACAGCGCACCGGAAAGGCTGATGGCAGCAGCCGTATTGCCGGCACGGATGAGGGTGATTTCCTGGTACGGCGTGACGTTGACGTAGATCAGCAGGAAGACGGCGACCAACACGACCGCCACACCGAAGTAGGCAAAGAATGCGGGAACTGCCGTCAAGAAACTGGAGAGCACAGAAAGCCTCCTTTCAGGTAGATATCGGCAGGCGCCGACAACAAGCTAGATGGCGGCACCATAGCGCACCAGTCCGTCAAGGATCAGATTCTCCTCCAGTCGCGCCGGAATACTCAAGTGCGGCAACATGCGCGCCGCCGCACCGCCGGTCAGCAGACATACGGAGTCAGATGTGGCGACGGCGATGTTTGCGTACATACGCTCGACGGCTCCGAGTTGGGCCTGCAGGCAACCACTGACGATGGCGTCCATGGTGCGGCGTGGCTTGTCATGGAAGCTTCCTTCAGCGAGCGGCAGCTGTGCCGTATTGTCGGCCAGTGCTGCGCGCATCAGGTCAAAACCGGGAAGAATGATGCCTCCCTGAAAATAGCCCTCTGCCGTCAGCAGATCAGCCGTCGTTGCGGTACCGGCGCAGACCACCAGGCAGGCAGCCTCGGTCAGTCCCCGTGCACCCAGCAGGGCGGCCCAGCGATCGGCACCGAGCTGCCGGGGGTTTTCGTAGCCATTGGTAACGCCACAACAATCGGCTGTGGCAATGAAGTGGTGGATGTCGCGATGGCGCTTGCCGAGGAGCGCCTGGATTTCGTTGCCGATACGCGCTCCGGCGACATTGCAGACGACAACACGAGCGTCGACCGGCCACTCCTCAGCGGCTTCACTGAGCCATGCAACATCAGCGGTCGCCAGAATGCCGCGCGCCAGCCAGCCAGCGCCATCATGCAAACCCCACTTGAGACGACTGTTGCCGGCATCGATGGCGACAATCATCACGTTGCACTGCGCAAGGAAATATCTCCGGAAAGGCAGCGCGTCACGCCGTTGGCGGTAGCCACGAGCAAGGCGCCATCGGCATCGGCACCGAGACAGCAGCCGGTCATTTCGACGCGGCCATCGTGCAGCACGATCACTTCCCGGTCTTGCCAGGCGTGCAGGCGCTGCCAGTCATCCCGCAAGGCAGCGAAACCGCCCAACGAAAACTGATCCAGCACGCTTGCCAGTTCCACGAGAATGCGCGCCAGCAACGCATGGCGTTCGGGTGGCGTCGGTACCGCGTTGGCCAGTGCGGCTGCAGGTCCATCAAGTACGGCATCTGCTGGGGGTGGCTCAAGGTTGATGCCAATGCCGATCACGGCAAGCATGCCGCGCCGTTCACTTGAGAGTTCGACGAGTATGCCGGCGAGCTTGCTGCCGCCAAGCAGTATGTCGTTGGGCCATTTAAGCCCGGCACCACGCACCCCGAAGGCTTCGAGTGCGCGTACCAGCGCCACGCCAACCGCCAGTGAAAGTCCGGAAAGGCGGGTGACATCGCCTTCGAAACGCCACAGCAGCGAGAAGGTCAGACTGGCCTCCGGCGAAGACAGCCACTGCCGGCCACGGCGACCCCGGCCGGCGGTCTGCCGATCGATCACCAGAACACTGCCGGAAGCAGCGCCCTTGGCAGCACGCTCAAGAAGAAGATCGCTCGATGAAACGCCTTCGGCCAGGGCATCTACATCGAAGCGTGCAGAGAGCCCGCCGAGCAGCGGCTTCAGGCGGGCGGGATCGATCAATGCGGTGGTCATGGGGGCATTATCGCCGAAAACTTTCCGGCAACAAGGGGGCACAACGCAGGCCGCAGTGCCGGCGCCTCGCGACAACCGCAGCAACAGCCCGGTGCAATGACGCAGGGCTTACGCCTCGTCGCCCTTGCCGCCGAGGCCGAGCTCCTGAATCTTGCGGGTGATGGTGTTGCGGCCGATGCCCAGCGCCACCGCGGCTTCGATCCGGCGACCGCCGGTGAACGCCAGCGCACGGTTGATCAGGATGCGCTCAAACGCCTGCAGCAAGCGCTCGTGCACGACACCTCCGCCGGCCGCCAATTGGCGATCGACCTCGCCGGCCAAGGCAGTTTCCCAATCACCGGCACTGAGCGTCGGCGCACTCTCGCGCAATTCGGGAGGCAGGTCGGCCACCTCCACCGTCTGCCCGGGC
>JBAYVG010000007.1:0-57955 GCA_041674785.1 Rhodocyclaceae bacterium | reverse complement strand
GTGTGGCACCCTTGCCTTCTTTGATCCGCTTGGCGGCGTCATGTACCGAACGGAGAATGTTGTCGCGGCTGGCGGAGCCCATCTCCTTGTTGGTGTTGGTGAGGAAAGCTTCCATCGGCATGTCGGCAATAGTTGCCCCCGACCAGTGGATCAGCGCGGACTCGCCGTGCTCGCCGACGACATAGGCTTGGATTGCCGGCGCGGCGACGCTCAGGCGCTCGGACAGCAAGGAACGTAAGCGGGCGGTGTCGAGCGAGGTGCCGGTGCTGATCACCCGTTCGCGGGGTGCGCCGGTGCGCGCATAGACCACGTGGGCAAGAATGTCGCAGGGGTTTGCAGCAACAACATAGATGGCATTCGGCGCGCGCGGTGCGAGGCGGTCAACGATGTCGCCCACGATACGGGCATTGATTTCGATGAGGTCGAGTCGCGTCTGCCCGGGTTTGACGCCAGCGCCAGCGGTGATGACGATGATGTCGGCCCCGTCAGTGTCCTTGTCCTCGCCGGCGATGAAGCGATCATGACCCCAGAAGGCAGCGGCGTGTGCGAGATCCATCGCCTGCCCTTCGGCGCGAATCTTCTCGATATCGAGAAGAACGATGCGGGCACTTGGTATGGCCAGCGCTGTAAACAGGGCGGCTGAGCCGCCAACCAGCCCAGCGCCGACGATGACGATTTTCGGTTGCCGCATGATCAAATCCTTCCGAAGGCTAGGGACGCAACAGGGCCGGGGGGCGACGAAAGAGCGAGCACCCTGTTCTGCGTTGGGGGGCAAATTCGCTCCCCTTTTGCTCGGTGCCCCATGGATAGCATCCTTCCTATGATAGTCCTCCCGACTATTTAGGGGATGAAGGCATTGTCCTGCGATGTCGCGGTTGCGGTGTACAGTTTTTAAGCTAGAGGTATAGACTGATCAACAGCGCTTGCCAACGTCGTTAAGCATTGAAGGGTCTGGCGCCGCGCGACGACAGCGTGTCGTGATTGTGGCAACAATTGACCTTGGGAGGGATTATGAATTCTGCAACGCCTTCGGCCGCTGCGCCGGCCGTGTCCAAGCCGTTTCCCATTGCTGTAATCGTCGCACTTGTGGTGGCCATCGCCATCAATGCGATGCCGACCCCCGAAGGACTCAGCGAGGCCGGTCAGCGTACGCTGGCCATCCTCGCCTTTGCCGTCATTGTCTGGCTGACTGAGGCGCTCGACTACGCAGTGTCGTCGGTGCTGATCGTAGCCCTGCTGGCGCTGGCGCTTGGATTTTCTCCGGTAGGCGCTGGCCCAGAGGTGATGGGTACCGGCAAGGCACTGGCCAAGGCGCTTTCCGGATTTTCAAATTCGGCACTGGCGCTGGTGGCTGCGGCACTCTTCCTGTCGGTGGCGATGACTGCGACAGGGCTTGATCGACGAATTGCCTATCGAACCCTCAATCGTTTCGGTACCAGCGCCAAAGGCGTTTTGCTCGGCGCCATCGCGGTCACCATCATCCTCTCGCTGATGGTGCCGTCGGCTACTGCCCGTGTCGCTTGTGTGGTGCCGATCATGACTGGCGTCATCGTCGCTTTCGGGGTGGACAAACGCTCGATGTTCGCGGCTTCGATGATGATCGTCGTCGCTCAGGCCACCAGCATCTGGAACATGGGCATCATGACCGCCGCCGCACAGAACATGCTGACCCTCGGTTTCATGCAGAAGGCGTTGAACACCGCGCCTGCGTGGAGCGAATGGTTGATTGCCGGCGGCCCGTACGCGATAGCGATGTCGGTGCTGCTGTTCTTCGTTGTTCGCCGCCTGATGCCGCCGGAAAAGGAGAGTATCGAGGGCGGCAAGGAGGCGGTGAAGAAGGCGCTGACCGACATGGGGGCGATGACCGGGCCGGAATGGCGCGTGCTGCTCACCATCGGTGTGCTGATCGCTTTCTGGGTCACCGAAAAGAAGCTGCATAGCATCGACACGACGACAATCACCATTGTTGGCCTCGCTGCGCTACTGCTGCCAAAGATCGGTGTGATGACCTGGCCGCAGGTGCAGAAACAAGTGCCGTGGGGAACCATTGTCGTTTTCGGCGTCGGCATCAGTCTTGGTACTGCGCTGCTTGATACCAAGGCTGCGATGTGGCTGGCCGATTTTGTGGTCAAGGGCCTGCATCTGGAAAGTCTGGGTAGCTTCGGCGTCTTCGCCGGCCTCTCTTTGTTCCTGGTTCTCATCCATGTCGGCTTTGCCTCGGCCACCTCGCTGACCTCGGCGCTGATTCCGATCATGATTGCCGTTCTGCAGCGGCTGGGCGGGGATATCAACGTGATGGGCATGACCATGCTGTTGGGTTTTGTTGTCAGCTTCGGCTTCATCCTGCCGATCAATGCACCGCAGAACATGGTTTGTCTCGGCACGGAAACTTTTACCAGCAAGCAGTTTACTAAGGTCGGTATCTGGCTGACGGTGGTCGGCTATCTGCTGTTGCTGGTGTTTGCCCTCACCTGGTGGAAATTCCTTGGTTACGTTTAGAACTTGCTGCAAACCTGTCAGTTTTTATCGTGAGGAGTGGTGATGATGAATAGAAAAGTGAGTGCGAGCATTATTTTTGCCAGCATGGCGGCCTTTGCTGTGTTGGTGATCGCCCCGCTGCCTGCGGTTGCGACGGAGCAGGCGCAGCAGCGCAGGGAAGCACGTGATGTCCGCCAGGATACGCGCCAGGGTAGTCGTGAAGCCAAGCGGGATTGTCGTGCTGCGGATCAAAAGAACAATGCCGAATGCCGTCAGGACAAGCGTTCAAGCAAACAGGATGGTCGTCAACGGGCGCGTGATATCAAGTACTGAGTTTATTTACGGCTGTGCCGTAGCGGGGTGGAACGATGTCGAAACATGTTAAATCCAAGGGTGCGAAGCTTGCGTCGGAGAGAACGGAAAAGCTTGGCAACAAGGCATACGAGCGTGAGCTGAAGAAGCTGCACATCGAACTGGTCAAGCTGCAGGAATGGGTTGTCCATGCCGGCCTGAAGGTCTGTATTGTCTTCGAGGGGCGAGATACTGCAGGCAAGGGCGGAACCATCAAGGCGATTACCGAGCGTGTCAGCCCGCGCACGTTCCGCGTCGTGGCATTGCCGGCGCCGAGTGACCGCGAGAAAACGCAGATGTATGTCCAGCGTTATCTCCCCCATCTGCCTGCCGCCGGAGAAGTCGTCATTTTTGATCGCAGCTGGTACAACCGCGCTGGTGTCGAGCGCGTCATGGGTTTCTGCGATGACAAGACCGTGCAGCGCTTCCTCGAAGGGGCGCCGAAATTCGAGAAGGTGATGGTCGACTCCGGCATCATCCTGATCAAATACTGGCTCGAAGTCAGTCCGGAAGAACAGACGCGACGGCTGACTGCCCGCATCCATGACGGCCGCAAGACCTGGAAGTTGACCCCGATGGATCTGAAATCCTATTCGCGTTGGTTCGACTATTCGCGTGCGCGCGACGACATGTTCAAGCACACCCACTCGGACTGGGCGCCGTGGATCGTTGCCGATTCAAATGACAAGCGGCGTGCACGGCTCAATATCATTCATGACCTGCTATCACGCGTGCCCTACAAGGATGTCGCCAAGCCGAAGGTTCGCTTGCCAAAGCGGCAGAGCGCCGGTAACTACAAGGAAGTGCCACATGATGTGGCGCGTGTTGAAGAGCGCTTCTGAGCGAAGGAACTTTCCCATGACGATTCGTCTGTCCCGTCTGGCCGCCATGTTGCTTTCTGGAGTGCTCGCCATTTCGGCGGGGGCTTTCGCGCAGGCGCCTTCCGCTGGTTCGGAGTCTGCTGCGTCCGTATCCGCGCAGCCTGGCAATTTCACCCAGGCTCAGATTGAGCAACTGCTGGCGCCGGTGGCGCTCTACCCGGATGCGCTGCTGGCACAGATCCTGATGGCGTCGACCTATCCGCTGGAGATCGTCGAGGCGGCGCGTTGGCGGAAATCCAATCCTGACCTGAAGGAAAAGGCCCTTGAGGATGCCTTGCAAAGTCAGGCCTGGGATCCAAGCGTGAAATCCCTGACCGCCTTTCCGCAGGTGTTGCAGATGATGAACGAGAAACTCTCCTGGACGCAGCAACTGGGAGATGCGTTCCTCTTCGATCAGCAACTGGTGATGATGCTGGTCCAGAAAATGCGCAAATCAGCCTATGACGAGGGCAACCTGCAAAGCAGCAAGGAACAGACCATTGTTGTCGAGAAGACGCCGGCCGATACGATCATCAAGATTGAGCCAGCCGACCCGCAGGTGGTCTATGTGCCAACCTATAACCCGACGGTGGTTTACGGAACCTGGCCCTATCCGGCCTATCCTCCGGCCTACTATTACCCACCGGGCTATACGGCTGGTGCAGCATTCTGGACCTTCACGGCCGGGGTGATCGTGGGTTCGGCGCTATGGGGTAACTGCAACTGGCATGGCAACGACATCTACATCAATCGTACCAACTACAACAACTTCAATCGCACCAACATCAAGGGCGATACGAACTGGAGCCACAACGTGGATCACCGTCGGGGTGTCGCCTACAAGGATCAGCGGGTTGCCCAGCAGTACAACCGGGGCGCCAGTACGCGCGATGTCAAGGCGCGCGAACAGTTTCGCGGCAAGGCCGAGGCCGGGCGTGCAGACATGGGGCAGCGCGTCGACAGCGGTAACCGCGCCAGCACGGCGGATCGGAGTGCCGGTGGTAGGCGGGATGGTGGTAGCCACGAAAGTGCGGGAAGCCGTGATGTTTCGCGCGGCGGAGGGGACTTTTCCGGAGGCCGACAGGCGAGCGCTTTCGGCGGTGCCGATCATGGTCGGCAGGCCAGCGATTTCAGCAGCCGTGGTCTGTCTAGCCGACAGGGCGCCAGTAGCGGTGGTCGTGCCGGCGCCAGTGCAGGAGGGCGCGCAGGTGGGCGTGCCGGTGGCGGTGGCGGGCGAGGTGGCCGGCGCTAGCCGGCGGCATGCACCGCCAGGCCACTCTCCTCATCCGAATCGCTTTGGGAGTAACTGTTATGTCCGTATCGAATTTTTCCTTGCGCCGGGCTGCCGGCAACACGCTGGCGGTATTTGTCATGGCCGCAGCCGTTCTGGCGCCGCCCGCCCTGGCAGCGGCACCAAAGCAGAAAACCTACGCTTCGGCTGAGGCCGCTTCGGCCGCGCTGCTTGAGGCTGCGCGTTCGGGCAAGAGCGCCACTTTCCAGGCGGTTTTCGGTCCCGTAGCGAAGCGCCTGGGATCGGGCGATCCCGTTCTTGCCAAGATCGAACGGGAGCGCTTCATTGCGGCTTACAACGAAAAGCACGCCGTGCGCAGGGAAGGTGACTCGCGAGCGACACTGGTGCTCGGCAACGATGAGTGGCCGTTCCCTGTGCCGCTGGTGAAAGTTGGCAAGCATTGGCGTTTTGATAGTGCGGCGGGTGAGGAGGAAATCATCAACCGCCGTGTCGGGCGCAATGAGCTGTATGCGATCCAGGTGTTGATGGCTTTGGTTGACGCCCAGCGTGACTATGCTTCAGTCGACCGTAACGGTGATGGTGTGCGCGAATATGCACCGAAGTTTGCCAGCAGCCCGGACAAGCACGATGGTTTGTATTGGCCAACCGCCGCCGGCGAGCCGGCAAGCCCCCTTGGCCCGCTGGTCGCCAGTGCGGTCGGCGAGGGCTATGTGCCCGTGGGCAATAAGCCGCAACCCTACTGGGGTTACTACTACCGCATCCTGGCGGAGCAGGGGGGGGCAGCCAAGGGCGGCGCCTATAGCTATATCGCTGACGACAGGATGATCGGGGGCTTTGCGGTTGTTGCTTTCCCCGCCGAATACGGTTTTTCCGGCGTCAAAAGCTTTATCGTGAACCACGAGGGCGTCGTGTTTGAAAAGGATCTTGGCCCGGAGAGCGCAAAACAGGTGCTTGGCATGACGCAGTTCAACCCGGATTCAGGATGGGTCGAAGCCCGGAGTCTTTCGCTGATGCACTGATTGGTGGTCTACTTTCTTGCGCAGGCCGACGTCGCGTGGCTCGGTGGCAAAAGGCGGATTTTTCTTCATGTCATAATTCGGTGCCTTGGGGCATAGCATAATCTCCCCTAATCGTTGATTGATCGGTTTTTTCATGAGATTCAAGTTTCAACTGGCTTGGATTGCGCTCGCCCTGAGCGTGTCGGGCTGTTCCACCATCTGGCCGGAGTACGAAAAGCCAGCCTTCGACTTGCCGGCAGCGTCGGCCAAGCCGGTTGCCATTGATCGGCAGTGGTGGCGCGCTTTCAACGATCCGCTGCTCAATGCGCTGGTCGATGAGGCTCTGGCAAACAATTGGGATATGGCCAAGGCAGCGGCCAATGTTGCCGAGGCAAGGGCCGCAGTGGATGCAGCACGCTCGCAGCTGTTGCCGCGTGTCGACGGCCTGGCCAAGGCGGGATCGACGAAGCGCCAGTTGACGCTGGGTTCGCAGGATATCGACAAGACCACCTCTACCGGCTCGATCGGTGCAGCGCTCAATTGGGAAATCGATCTGTGGGATCGCATCGGCCAGATGAACGATGCCGCGCTGGCCCGTTTCGCCGCCTCCGAGCATGCCAGAAATGCGACAAATCTTTCGATTTCCGGCCTGGTCACCGACACCTGGTTTCAACTGCGCGGGCTGGATGCCAAGCTGGCAATTACCCGCGATGCGGTGGCTAGCCTGAAGTACGCGACGAACCTTGAGTATCGTCGCTGGAAAGCCGAGGCGGGAACCGAGCTCGCCTACACGCAGAGTCTTGCCGAGTACTCCTCGACCATGGCGCGCCTGCCTGATCTTGAAGGGGCTATTGCCCAGACCGAGCTGGCGCTGAAACTGCTGGTCGGGCGCAGTCCGCGCGGGATGAACGATGCCGTGCCGCGTGGGGAAAGGGTGCTGCTGCCGGATACGCCTCGAGAGGTGGATTCGGTGGTGCTCCTTCGTCGCCCCGATGTGGCCTCGGCCGAGCTGCTGCTGGTCGCTGCGCACGCCGACGTCAATAGTGCGCGCGCCGAGTTCTATCCCCGCCTGACCCTTTCGCTTCTGGCCGGTTTTGTCACCTCGACCTCGAAGGCTATTTCCGGCATGCCGCTTTTCTGGGATGCCAGCGCCGGACTGACCGGGCCCATCTTCGACGGCGGCCTGGTGCAATCAAAGGTGGATAGTGCCGAGGCGCGGCGCCAGAAGGCACTGGCGCATTACCAGTACACGGTTTCGGCGGCCTTCCGCGATACCTATCAGTCGCTGGTTCTGATGGATACCAGCGACCGCGAAGTCAAATCGCGCGAGGATGAAGTGGCAACGCGCAGGCGGGCGATGGTGCTCGCCGAGAAAAGTTACGACGCCGGGCGCACCAGCAAATTCGAAGTGCTGACGGAAACGATCCGGGTGCTGAATTCGCAACTGTTTCTGGTTGACGCCATGTTTGGTCAATTCACTGCCCGTAGCCGGTACTACAAGGCGCTGGGGGGAGGTTTCTGATGCTGTTCCATGTGTATGACGAGCCAAAGCCGGAAGGCTATTACATCAACGAGCCTTTCGGCATCTACCGCACGATTCTCGATGCCGACTGGGCGATAGCGATCCTGCTGCCGATGTTGCTGGCGATTGTTGTCGGACTGCTGATGCTGGCCTGGCGCATTCACGAGATCCCCGCCCATAAGGCCGACAAGAAGAAAAGTCGTCAGGCGGAGCTGGTCAGTGCCCTGACCCTGCTCGGGCTGCTGGAGCACTGGGTGTGGGCGGTTGCCCTGTTTCTGGCCTTTGTCGATTGGGATGCAGCGGAGAACTGGCTGGTGC
Source organism: Rhodocyclaceae bacterium (assembly GCA_041674785.1). Lineage (GTDB taxonomy): Bacteria > Pseudomonadota > Gammaproteobacteria > Burkholderiales > Rhodocyclaceae > Proximibacter. The sequence continues at coordinate 50,176 of JBAYVG010000007.1, read as the reverse complement.
GCATCCTGCGTCGTTCCAGGCTGCCCGAGGATGAGACCGACGCCGAGATCAAGAAGAATGTGGCGGCCAAGGAGTCGCAGGCATGAAACTCACCCTTGTTCCCTATCTGCTGATCTGCTGGCTGCTGGTCAAGTACGGCATCGTCAAGAGAACTGCAGGCAATTTCGTCGCCATGGGGTTGGGGGCGGTGTTCATCCTCTTCATGTTGCTGACCTTTACCCGCTTCTATTCGTTCATCGACCTGACCGCGACGACCACGGTCAAGGCGCCGCACATCGTGCTCAATTCGCCGGCGGGCGGCGAGATCGAGAAGATCTATGTGACGCATAACCAGAAGGTGAAGGCCGGTGATCCGGTCTATCGCTTCAAGACCGATCGCTACGAAATCCAGATGGCAGCGAAGAAAGCCGAGAAGCAGCGCCTGCAGACGCAACTCAGCAAATTTGAAAATGACCTGAAGCGCCTGGGGAAACTGCGCGGTGAAGTGGTGCCGCAGGCGGAATACGACGCCAAGGTGGCCGAGGTCGAGACCCAGCGTGATCTGGTGATCAAGGCTGAGCAGGATATCGCTGATCTGCAATGGAAAGTGGACAAGGCGCTGGTCGTTGCACCGGTCGACGGGCAGGTTGCCGTGCAGTATTCGTCGGAAGGCCAGTATTTTGGTGAAATCCGCCCGGCGGCAATCCACATGTTCACCAACAAGAAATTCATCGAGCTGCGCATTCCGGATCAGGTATACGAATACCTCAAGCCGAAGGCTTTCTCCGAGTTTTATGTGGACGCCTATCCGGGCAAGATTTTCCGCGCACGGGTGCACAGCATTACCGAATCGACCGGCGAGGCGCAGGGCTCCCTGTTCGGCACGCCGCAGAGCGTGACCCAGCATGTGATGAAAAACAGCAACGAAGCCGGGCGGACGCTGATCCTCGAATTCGAGGAGCCTGAAGGGGTGCATATCCCGATTGGTGCCACTGGCAAGGCCTGGATTGCCGCCGAGAAGCCGGCCCACATTCTTGGTTTTCTCGATGTGGTTACCGGCATGTTGCTACGCTTTGCTGCGGCCGAGGCCTATCTGAAGGCCTTGTAAGCCAGAACGGCGCTAGCACCGCCTACTGAATATTTGAAACAAGGACATTCGTCGTGAACAATTTGTCGCAACAACTGGCGGGGTCGACCGATCTGCAGAAAAAAATCGGGGCGATGCTCAAAAAACGGCTCGATGGTGCGCGTGTGCGTTACAACACGCGCCTGCAGGAAGCCTTCGGTGAGCACCTGGCACCGCTTGCGCAATCGCCCGGCCGAATGGCGGCACTCGGGACTGGCAGTGTCGACTATCTGACTGACGTTGCCCAGCGCTCGATCATTTTCTGGGACACCCTGCGCCGCCGCGGCAACCAGTTCGTTGCGCACCAGAAGGCCGGCCTGCCGCCGGTGCTGCACTTCGACTATGAAACGATCCTCGACGCCCGCAACTTCGCGCAGCCGGTCAACTACGCGCTGTTGCGCATCGTGCCGCCGCCGGGAGTTAAGATCGATGCCAAGCGCCGTCCATATCTCGTCATCGATCCGCGCGCCGGTCACGGGCCGGGCATCGGTGGTTTCAAGGATGACTCTGAAATCGGCGTCGCACTGCGCGAAGGGCACCCGGTCTATTTCGTTACCTTCTTTCCTGAACCGATGCCGGGCCAGACCCTGCCCGACGTTTGCGCGGCCGAGACGGAGTTCGTGAAGAAGGTGCGTGCGTTGCATCCGGATAGCCCGAAGCCGGCCATTGTCGGTAACTGCCAGGGCGGTTGGGCGGCGATGATGCTGGCTGCCGCAGGCCCGGAGCTGACCGGCCCGATCGTCATCAACGGTGCTCCGATGTCCTACTGGGGGGGCGCCTGGGAAGAGGGCGACAACGATAATCCGATGCGCTATTCGGGCGGTCTGCTCGGTGGCACCTGGCTCTCATCCTTCATCTCCGATCTGTCGAACGGCGTTTTCGACGGCGCCTGGCTGGTGCATAACTTCGAGAACCAGAACCCGGCGAACACCTTCTGGAAAAAGTATTACCACGTCTTCGCCAATACCGAGACCGAGCCGCCACGCTTCCTCGAATTCGAGCGCTGGTGGGGTGGCTTCTTCCTGATGAATCGGGAAGAGATTGAGTGGATTACGCAGAATCTGTTCGTTGGCAATCGGCTGTGGACCGGCGGGGTGAAATCGAAATCCGGCAATTATTTCGACCTGCGCGCGATCCGTTCGCCAATCATTCTCTTCGCCTCGATGGGCGACAACATCACGCCGCCGGAACAGGCCTTCAACTGGGTCGCCGACGTGTACGGCTCGACCGAGGAGATCAAGGCCAACGGGCAAGTCATCGTCGGGCTGCTGCATCAGGATGTCGGCCACCTTGGTATCTTCGTTTCCGGTGCCGTAGCCAAGAAGGAGCATGCGCAGATCATCTCGGTGATGAAGTCGGTCGAGGCGCTGCCGCCAGGACTCTACGGCATGAAGATCGCGACGGTGACGAGCCGCAGTGGCGAAACTTCCTACGAAGTTGAGTTTGTCGAGAAGCGTCTTGAAGAGATTGTGGCGCAGCTCAACACCTTCCAGCGCAAGGATGAAAAACCGTTCGAGGTGGTCAGCGAGGTTTCGGCATTCAACCAGCATGCCTACGAGTTGTTCGTGCAGCCGTTCGTGCAACTGATGTCGAACGAATTCACAGCCAAGTTGGCGCGCGATTTTCACCCCATGCGTTCCCAGCGCTGGGCGCTGTCGGATATCAACCCGTGGCTGGGCTGGCTCGCGCCGGCGGCCGGCCTCGTGCAGTCCCAGCGCAAGGCACTGGACAAGGCGCATCCGTGGTGTCAGCTGGAAGCAATGGGGTCGGAGTTTATCGAGGCCTCGCTGGACTATTACCGCGACGTCAATAACGCCATGAGCGAGGCGGCATTTTTCGAAATCTACGGCAGTCTTTTTGTCCTGCGTCGTAATAGCAAGGAAGGCCAGGCTGCCGACCTGCCGGTCGTTGAACCGCGCGAGCTGCCGGTCGTGCAAGAGGCTCTGACCCGGTTGAGCGTTGGTGGTTTTGCCGAAGCGGCGGCACGTATCGGTTTTCTGTTGCAACGCAACGGTGAGCCGATGCCGCTTTCGCGTCTTGAAATACGCGCTGAGTTGGCCCGTGCCTACAAGGATCTGCTGCCGGATATCCGTCTCGATGAGCTGCGCCGCATCCGTGGCCAACAGGAAATCATCGTTCGCTTTGAGCCAGAGAAAGCCGTTGCTACCTTGCCGAAGCTGCTTGCCGATCCGCAGGATCGTCAGCGCATGGTATCGCTTCTGGACGCCGTGCTCTCGGATAAACGCCTGTATGCACTCGATCTGACCCGCGAACAAAAGCTTGCGCTGGAGCGCGTTGCCGGGGTGCTTGACTACAAAGCTCCCGCCTTGCCTTCCCCGGTCAAGATTGCAGCCAAGGCCCCCGCCAAAGTGCCGGCCAAGAAAGTGGCTGCAGCTGCAGCTGTGACTGTGCCTCCGAAGAAGCCGGCGGCTGCAGCCAAACCTGCAGCGAAGCGTGCCCCGGCCTCTGCAAAAAAATCGACAGAGAAGCCCGCTGCGCGCAAACGTTAACCTTTGGAAAAAATCATGACCAAGGAAAAAAAACTCCGTCGCCCCATTCTCGGAGGCAAGAAGGCGCTGATCGTCGGTATCGCCAACGAGGATTCGATTGCCTATGGTTGTGCCCGCGCATTTCATGAGCTGGGCGCCGAAGTGGCGATCACCTATCTCAACGAGAAGGCCAGGCCGCATGTCGAACCGCTGGCCAAGGCTTTGGATGCGAAAATTTTTGCGCCGCTCGATGTCTCCAAGCCCGGTGAGCTCGAAGCCTTGTTCGCGCAGATAAAGGCCGAGTGGGGCGGGCTTGATATCGTTGTGCACTCGATTGCCTCGGCCAAGAAGGAAGACATCAAGGGCAAGCTGGTGGACTGTTCAGCCGATGGTTTTGCCATGGCCATGGATATCTCGGTGCATTCCTTCATCCGCATGGCCAGGCTGGCGGCGCCGTTGATGAAGAACGGCGGCACCCTGTTCGCCATGAGCTACCACGGTGCGCGCAAGGTGGTGCCCAGCTACAACGTGATGGGGCCGGTCAAGGCCGCGCTTGAAGCCACCTGCCGTTATCTCGCTTTCGAACTCGGCAAGAAGAAAATCCGCGTGCACGCCATCTCGCCGGGGCCTTTGAAGACTCGTGCCGCTTCCGGCCTGAAAGATTTTGACCTGCTGCTCAACGCAGCCGTCGAGCGTTCCCCGGTCGGCCAGTTGGTCGATATCATGGATGTCGGATTCGCCTGTGCCTATCTGGCAACGCCGTATGCTCGCCGGATGACAGGGGAAACCCTGTACGTCGATGGTGGCGTCAACATCATGGCTTGACCCAGAATTACCCCCTATACCCTGATCGGAGATGCTGATGACTGATACGACAAACGATGCTGGTGTGATCCAGGTGCTTCTGGACCGCTTCTCCAACCAGCGCTTGCCGCGTGCATTGGAACTCAAGACAAAGGTTGATGGCGGCCAACGGCTGGAGCAGTTTGAAGTCGATTATCTGGCCGATGTGCTCCACGATATCCACGCCATCAAGGGGCTGGTCGATCGCCACCCGGAGTACGAGTCGCTGGTGATCAAGGGGATGCAGCTTTATACCGAGATCACCGCCAGGGCGCTGGCCAACGAGAAGCAGGGCTGATTCGCTTTACTCGATACGAAAGACGTCATGGCTTCTGAGGGGCACGCTTCCCACGAGTTGATTGCCTGTCACGAATGTGATTTCGTGCAGCGTCATATTGAAGTTGCTCCGGGGACCGCGGCGCGTTGCTATCGCTGCAACGGCTTTCTCTACCGGCACCCCGATAAATCGCTCGATCACGTGGCGGCCTGGAGCTTTACCGGGCTCATCCTGCTGGTACTGGCGAACGTGTTTCCGGTACTGGATCTCGCCGTTGCCGGCCACGAAACGAATACGACACTGGTTTCCGGCGCCGTGGCGCTTTATCGACAGGGGCAGATCGCTGTCGCCCTGCTGGTCGTGGGGGTGCTCATCGTTGCGCCGGCCCTGCTCTTCCTGCTGCAGATCTATCTGCTTTTCCCGTTGCGCCACAATCGCCTGGTGCCGAATTTTGTGCCGCTGATGCGCCTGCTCTCGAAGCTGAACCACTGGATGATGTTCGATGTTTTCATGCTGGCGTTGATTGTTGCTGTCGTGAAGCTTTCCAGCCTGGCCAGCGTTGCGCCCGGTGCCGGACTCTGGGCTTTCCTGGCCCTGATGTTTGCCTCGATCTGTTCGGTGGCTTCCTACGATACGCACAGTGTCTGGGATCAGTATTCGCGCTTGATGGCGCAGCGGCAGCCCACCGCGGCATCATCGGAGGCCGGTTGATGTCCAGGGCGCAGGCGATGGGGGAAACGGCACTGGCGCAGTATTCCGCCACGTGCAGTACCTGCGGGCAACTTTGTCATTGCCCGCCGGGCGCGGAGGCTTCTCTTTGCCCGCGCTGTGGCGATGAGGTGCGGCCACGCAAGGCCGACAGCCTGAACCGTACCTGGGCCCTGCTGATTGCCGGCTACGTGCTGTTCATTCCGGCCAACCTGCTACCGATCACCATCACCACCTCACTATTCGGCACGCAGCCGGATACGATCATGAGCGGGGTAGCCTATTTCTGGCATGAAGGGGCCTACGATCTGGCGATCATCATCTTTACTGCCAGTATCTTCGTGCCGCTTCTGAAACTGGTTGCGCTGACCTTCCTGACCTGGTCCGCCCAGCGGCGGATGACATGGGAGCCACAGCAGCGAACGCACCTCTATCGCATGGTCGAGTTTGTCGGCAAATGGTCGATGCTGGATATTTTCGTGGTCGCCATGCTGGCGCGCCTGGTGCAGTTTTCGTCGCTGGCCGCCATCGAGGCTGGGCCAGGGGCGCTGGCGTTTGCGGCGGTGGTGGTGGTGACCATGTTTGCGGCAATGTCATTCGATCCGAGATTGCTCTGGGATCCGCTGGAAAAAAACACTCATTCTGGAGAAAAACGTGACTGAACCTTCCTCGGCGAATTTGAACAGTTCGGGCGACTATCCAAGTGCGGTGGCGGTGCCGAAGAAGCGCGGACTGTCGCTGATCTGGCTGGTGCCGATCATTGCCATTCTCGCCGGTGGCGCGCTTGCCGTTCGCACGGTGCTGGAAAAGGGCCCGGAAATCGAGATTGCTTTCAAGACGGCTGAAGGGCTCGAGCCGGGAAAAACCAAGGTCAAGTTCAAGAACGTCGATATCGGCGTGGTCGATAGCGTTACCCTGGCGGAGGACCTTGAAACGATCAAGGTCGGCATTCGCATGAGCAAGTCGGTATCGCCGCTATTGGTCGAGGACACACGGTTCTGGGTGGAGCGTCCGCGCATCCAGGGAACCAATGTTTCCGGGCTGAGCACCTTGCTCTCCGGTGCTTACATCGGGATGGATATCGGCAAGTCGAAGAAACATCAACTTCGTTTCAAGGGGCTCGACGATGCGCCGTTGGTGACTTTCTCCGAGCCGGGGCGAACATTCAAGCTGCGTGCCAGCGAACTGGGCTCGCTTGACGCCGGCACCGGAATTTACTACCGACGCGTTCTGGTCGGCCAGGTTGTGCGCTACGAGATGGACAAGGAGGGACGTGGTGTCGATTTCGAGATATTCGTCAAAGCGCCGTACGATCGTTTCATCAACGCGGAAACCCGCTTCTGGGAGGCCAGTGGGTTTGATGTCGAACTTAACGCCAGTGGCTTTCGCATAGCTTCCCAGTCGCTCAATGCGCTGCTTTCGGGCGGGATTGCCTTTGAAACACGAGGCAATCCAAAAAATGCGGCTCAGGCAGATGCGAATGCAAGCTTCCGACTGTTCTCCAGAAAAGTTGATGCAATGGCCATGGACGACGATGAGGCGACCTCGCTGCGCCTCTTCTTCGACGAATCCGTACGTGGGCTGGTGGTCGGGGCAACGGTCGATTTTCGTGGCGTCGAGGTGGGGCGTGTCAGTGAAATCGGCGGGCTCATCGATCCGAAATCGGGCAATGTGAAGATGGTTGTCGATGTCGATATTTACCCGAACCGCCTGCGCAAGATCAACGTCAAGAAAGGCTTCATCAGCGTCAAGGATGGGCTGGATGTTCTGGTTGCAGGCGGCCTGCGCGGGCAATTGCGTACTGGCAATCTGCTCTCCGGCCAGCTATTCGTTGCGCTGGAGTTCTTCAAGAAGGCACCCAAGGCGGCCATGGATTGGAAGGCGGATCCCCCGGTCATGCCGAGCATTCCTGGGTCGATGGCCCGATTTGAAGAACAGGCTGCTGAAATTCTGCAGAGTACGGCAGAGTTGATGCACAAGCTTAAGGCGTTGCCGCTTGATGAACTGTCGCGGGACGCACAGTCAGCGATGAAGTCGCTCGACAAGACACTGGCCAATGTTGACCGGCAGATGTCCGACGATTCCCTGCTCCAGCACGAGTTGCGTGATGGCATCAGGGAAGTGGCAAGAGCGGCGGCCGAGTTGCGTACCCTGCTTGAGTATCAGTCGCGCTATCCGGAGTCCCTGCTTAAGGGCAAGTCGAAGGAGGAATGATTCATGAAAACTGGAATTCTGGCACTTGCCCTGACCCTGTCGGCCGCTCTTCTGACTGCCTGCGGAACCTCGCCGACGACGAAACTTTATCGGCTGAGCGCCGATGCCAATGAGAGTCATCGTCTTGCGACTGATCGGCGGCGCATTGAGGTGGTCGCTGTGCGTATCCCGACGCTCTGGGATCGGCCACAGATTGTGCTGTCAAAGTCGACCAACGAGGTGACGCTGAGCGAGTTTCATCGCTGGGCAGATCCGCTGAAGTCCGAGATGCCGCGTATTGTGGTCCGCAACCTTTCCCGCCTGCTCGACAATCCAACGATCTGGTTGCGTGAGGATTTGTCCGGAACCAATCCGGAGCTACGCGTCGCGGTGGCGATTCATCGCCTGGATGCCGTGGCAGGTGAGCGCCTTCGCCTGGAGGCGACATGGGTGATTCGCGCGACCGATGGCGGTGCTTCCCGCGTTGGCAGTGCCAATGTCGATGAACCTCTGGCCGACGTCAGTCACGACGCTATTGTCGCCGCGACGAGCAGGGTGTTGCTGGCCCTGAGCCGTGATATCGCCAAGGACCTGCAGGCGCCGCTGACGCGCTAGGCAGCGGGTTCGTCGTCGCCGGTGAGGTGGGGCTGCTTTAGCATCTCGCGCAGGATGTTGCCGGCGGCGTAAATCATGATGCCGATGCCGACCAGCAGCATCACGGCAGCTTCGCCGCCGGTGGCCGGGAAGGATTGGAAGATCTTGCCTGGCCCGTAGATGAAATGGACTGCGCCGACCGACAGCAGCAGCATGCCGATGACGTCGACCAGACCCCAGAGAAAGATGCGCAGCGTCAGCTGCGGCTTGATGCTTTTTTTCTTGGTCAGCCCCATGGCTTACTTGACCCGCATTCCCGGCTGGGCGCCGCTGTCCGGCGACAGGATGTAAAGGCCGCCGTTCTTGTCTTCGCCGCCTGAAGCGGCGAGCACCATACCTTCGCTCATGCCGAACTTCATCTTGCGCGGCGCCAGGTTGGCGACCATCACGGTGAGGCGGCCGACCAGTGCTGCCGGGTCGTAGGCCGACTTGATGCCGGCGAAGACTTGGCGCGGTCGCATTTGGCCATTTTCTGTCTCGCCGATGTCGAGCGACAGACGGATCAGCTTGTCGGCCCCTTCGACATGGCCGGCATCAACGATCTTTGCGATACGCAGGTCGACCTTCATGAAGTCGTCGATGCTGATGTGTGGGCCTGTGTCTTTTCCGGCTTCAGCTTGTGCAACGGCAACGGTCACGGCTTTCTCCTGTTTTTCGGCGTGTTTCTGTGGCGCCGGCTCTGTTGGAGCGAGCGATTCCTTGTTGGCCTCAACCAGTGCGACGATCTGCTTCGGGTCGATGCGTGTCATCAGGTGGCTGTAGGCGTTGATGGCATGGCCGGCCGGCAGCGCGGTGGCGGCGTCGGTCCAGGTCAGCGGCTGGATGCCGAGGAAGGCCTCGACCGCCTCGGCCACTTTCGGCAGCGCCGGCTTGAGGTACAACGTCAGCAGGCGGAAGGCCTCGATCGCTTCCGAGCAGGCGGCGTGCAGTTCGGCTTCCTTGCCTTCCTGCTTGGCCAGTTCCCACGGTTTGCGGTCGTTCACCACCACGTTGGCGGCGTCGGCCAGCGCCATCACTTCGCGCAGCGCGCGGCCGAAATCGCGGTCTTCATAGGCGGCTGCAATGTTCTCTGCGGCATCGCGCAGCGGCTTCAGCCAGGCGGCGTCGGTGCTGGCCAGCTTGCCGTCGAATTTCTTGCTGATGAAGCCGGCGCAGCGGCTGGCGATGTTCACGTACTTGCCGACCAGGTCCGAATTGACGCGGGCAACGAAGTCTTCGAGGTTCAGGTCGATGTCTTCCATCGTGCCGTTGAGCTTGGCCGCGTAGTAGTAGCGCAGCCATTCCGGGTTGAGCCCGGTCTTCAGGTAGCTCTCGGCGGTGATGAAAGTGCCGCGCGACTTCGACATCTTCGCACCATCGACAGTCAGGAAGCCGTGCGCGAAGATCTTGGTCGGCGTGCGGTAGCCGGCGTGCTCCAGCTCGGCCGGCCAGAACAGCGCGTGGAAGTAGAGGATGTCCTTGCCGATGAAGTGGTACAGCTCCGTCTCCGAGCCGGCCTTCCACCAGTCGTCGAAATTCAGCCCCTGCTTGCCGCAGAAGTTCCTGAACGAGCCCATGTAACCGATCGGCGCGTCCATCCAGACGTAGAAATACTTTCCGGGTGCGCCGGGAATCTCGAAGCCGAAATAGGGCGAGTCGCGCGAGATGTCCCAGTCGGTCAGCTTGTTCTCGCCTTCCGAATTTTCGTCGAATCCGAGCCATTCCTGCATCTTGTTCGAAGCTTCCGACTGCAGGCGGCCGCCCTCGCGCGTCCAGCGACGCAGGAAAGCCTGGCACTTCGGGTCGGAGAGGCGGAAGAAGTAGTGGTCGGAATTCTTCAGTACCGGCTGCGCACCGGACACGGCCGAATACGGGTTCTTCAGGTCGTTCGGCGTGTAGGCCGCGCCGCACACTTCGCAGTTGTCGCCGTACTGGTCCTTGGCCGCGCACTTCGGGCACTCGCCCTTGATGAAGCGGTCCGGCAGGAACATCTGCTTCACCGGGTCGTAATACTGCTCGATGGTGCGCACTTCGATCAGCCCGGCCGCCTTCAACTTGCCGTAGATGTCCTCGGCGCAGGCGCGGGTCTCGGGCGAGTGCGTGGTGTAGTAGTTGTCGAAACCGACGTTGAAGCCGGCGAAATCGCGCGAATGCTCGCCATGCACACGCTCGATCAGCGCCTCCGGGGTGATCCCTTCCTTCTCGGCACGCAGCATGATCGGCGTGCCATGCGTGTCGTCGGCACAGACGTACCAGCACTCGTTGCCACGCATCTTCTGGAAGCGCACCCAGATATCGGTCTGGATGTACTCGACGAGATGGCCGAGGTGGATGGCGCCGTTGGCGTAGGGCAGGGCGGAGGTGACGAGGATCTTGCGGGACATGGGGGAACCAGCGATTCGGGGAAAGGCGTGATTCTAACAAAGGCGGCTGTGCCACCTGGCGAAATCAGTTAAAATCGGCCTATACCGTACAAAATTACTCAAGTATTTTCAGGAGCGAGAGAAATGGCAGTGACTGTCGAGGCCGTCAAGGCCGCCCTGCAAGGGCTGGTTGATCCGAATACGCAGAAGGATTTCGTCAGCAGCAAGTCGGCGAAGAACATCAAGGTCGATGGCGATGATGTGTCATTCGACATCGAGCTGAGCTATCCGGCGAAGTCGCAGATTGACATCATTCGCAAGCAGGTAATCAGCGCTGCCAAAGCGATTCCGGGGGTTGGCAATGTGAGTGCCAACGTGCACGTGAAGATCGTTTCGCACGCAGTGCAGCGTGGCTTGAAGCCGCTGCCAGGGGTAAAGAACATCATTGCCGTGGCCTCGGGCAAGGGTGGCGTTGGCAAGAGCACGACGGCAGTGAACCTGGCGCTGGCGCTGGCGCAGGAAGGTGCTACCGTCGGCATGCTCGACGCCGACATCTATGGCCCTTCGCAGCCGCAGATGCTGGGCCTGGCTGGTCAGCAGCCGGAGTCTACGGATGGCAAGTCGATGGAGCCGCTGCAGGCGCACGGTATCCAGGCGATGTCGATCGGTTTCATGATCGACGTTGAAACACCGATGGTCTGGCGCGGCCCGATGGTAACGCAGGCCCTCGAGCAGATGCTCAACGATACCAACTGGAAGGACGTCGACTACCTGATCGTCGATATGCCGCCGGGGACCGGCGACACGCAGCTGACGCTGGCGCAGAAGGTGCCGGTGACTGGTGCTGTGGTCGTGACGACGCCGCAGGATATCGCGCTGATCGATGCACGCAAGGGCCTCAAGATGTTCGAGAAAGTTGGCGTTCCCATTCTTGGTATCGTCGAGAACATGAGCATCCATATCTGCTCGAACTGTGGCCACGCGGAGCATATTTTCGGCACCGGCGGCGGTGCGGCGATGTGCAATGACTACAACGTGGAGTTCCTCGGCGCTTTGCCGCTGGAGCTGGCGATCCGTGAAATGGCTGACTCCGGCAAGCCGACCGTGGTTGGTGCGCCGGATTCGAAGGCGGCGGACATCTACCGCACCATTGCCCGTCGTGTGGCGGTGAAGGTCGGCGAGACAGCCAAGGATATGTCCTCGAAATTTCCCTCGATCGTCGTACAAAACACCTGATTAATCAAATAGTTCTCTGATGGCTGCCGGACGCCGTACAATACGCCGCTTCTTATTACGGTGTCCGGAATTGGCCCATGTCCATCAAGTCTGACAAGTGGATCCGCCGCATGGCGGAACAGCACGGCATGATCGAGCCGTTTTCGCCGCAGCTCGTGCGCGAGGCGAACGGCGAAAAGATCGTTTCCTACGGCACGTCGAGCTATGGCTACGACATTCGCTGCGCCGACGAATTCAAGGTGTTCACCAACATCAATTCGACCATTGTCGATCCGAAGAACTTCGATCCGAATTCCTTCGTCGAAGTCTCCGGCAAGGGTTACTGCGTGATCCCGCCGAACTCGTTCGCGCTGGCCCGCACGATGGAATACTTCCGCATCCCGCGTAGTGTGCTGACCGTGTGCCTTGGCAAGAGCACCTATGCCCGCTGCGGCATCATCGTGAACGTGACGCCGTTCGAGCCGGAGTGGGAAGGCTTCGTGACGCTGGAGTTCTCGAACACGACACCGTTGCCGGCGAAGATCTATGCCGGCGAAGGCTGTGCGCAGGTGCTGTTCTTCGAGTCCGACGAAGTCTGCGAAACTTCGTACAAGGATCGTGGCGGCAAATACCAGGGGCAGGTTGGTGTAACCCTGCCCAAAATCTGACGCCTTCGCGCAACATTTTAAATTTATCCTGTGACCCGCTACGGCGGGTCGCCGTCTTTCAGGATGTACCCCCAGGGAACGGTGATGCCGTTTCCGCCCCCGAGGGGGAAAACTCGGGGCGGCCCAGCGTTCTCTATTAAGGATCTGCCATGCGCTTTCATTTCCCGGTCATCATCATCGACGAAGACTTTCGCTCGGAAAACGCCTCCGGTCTCGGTATTCGTGCGCTGGCCGAAGCAATCGAGAAGGAAGGCATGGAGGTGCTGGGTGTTACCAGCTACGGCGACCTCTCTTCGTTCGCGCAGCAGCAGTCGCGCGCTTCGGTGTTCATCCTGTCGGTGGACGACGAGGAGCTGGCGACCAAGGGTGAGGAAACCATCGCCGAATTGCGCGCCTTCGTCCAGGAAATCCGTTACAAGAACGCCGAGATCCCGATCTTCCTGCACGGCGAGACGCGCACCTCGCGCCACATCCCGAACGACATCCTGCGCGAACTGCACGGCTTCATCCACATGTTCGAGGACACGCCGGAATTCATCGCCCGCAATATCGTGCGCGAAGCCAAGTCCTATCTGGATTCGCTACCGCCCCCGTTTTTTCGCGCGCTGGTACATTACGCCGCCGATGGCTCCTACTCCTGGCACTGCCCCGGTCACTCGGGTGGCGTTGCCTTCCTGAAAAGCCCGGTCGGCCAGATGTTCCACCAGTTCTTCGGTGAGAACATGCTGCGCGCCGACGTCTGCAATGCGGTCGAGGAACTCGGTCAGCTGTTGGACCATACCGGCCCGGTGGCGGCCTCTGAGCGCAATGCGGCGCGCATCTTCAACTGCGACCACCTCTACTTCGTCACCAACGGCACCTCGACGTCGAACAAGATTGTCTGGCACTCGACGGTGGCTCCGGGCGATATCGTTGTCGTCGATCGCAACTGTCACAAGTCGGTGCTGCACTCGATCATCATGACCGGTGCTATTCCGGTGTTCCTGATGCCGACGCGCAACAACTTCGGCATCATCGGCCCGATCCCGAAGTCGGAATTTTCGTGGGAGAGCATCCAGAAGAAGATCGCCGCCAACCCCTTTGCCAGCGACAAGAGTGCCAAGCCACGCGTGCTGACAATTACCCAGTCGACCTACGACGGCATTCTCTACAACGTCGAGGAAATCAAGGAACTGCTCGACGGCAAGATCGACACACTGCATTTCGACGAAGCCTGGCTGCCGCACGCCGCTTTCCACGATTTTTATGGCGACTACCATGCCATTGGCGCCGATCGCCCGCGCTGCAAGGAGTCGATGATTTTTTCGACGCAATCGACACACAAGCTGCTGGCCGGACTATCGCAGGCCTCACAGATCCTGGTGCAGGATTCCGACGACCGCAAGCTGGATCGTGACGTGTTCAACGAGGCCTATCTGATGCACACCTCGACGTCGCCACAGTATTCGATCATCGCCTCCTGCGACGTCGCGGCGGCGATGATGGAAGCGCCGGGTGGTACCGCTCTGGTAGAGGAATCGATCAAGGAAGCGCTCGATTTTCGCCGCGCCATGCGTAAGGTGGACGAGGAGTGGGGCGCCGACTGGTGGTTCAAGGTCTGGGGGCCGGACGATCTTTCCGAGGAAGGGATTGAGGAACGTGCCGCCTGGATGCTGAAGCCGGGTGAGCGCTGGCACGGCTTCGGTCAACTTGCTGACGGGTTCAATATGCTCGACCCGATCAAGGCGACGATCATCACGCCGGGGCTGGATGTCGACGGTGACTTCGCCGACAGCGGCATTCCGGCGGCGATTGTTACCAAATACCTTGCCGAACATGGCGTCATCGTCGAGAAATGCGGCCTCTATTCGTTCTTCATCATGTTCACTATTGGTATCACCAAGGGGCGCTGGAACACGATGGTTACCGAGCTGCAACAGTTCAAGGACGATTACGACAAGAACCACCCGTTGTGGAAGGTGTTGCCAGAGTTTTGCCAGAAACACCCGCGCTACGAGCGCGTCGGCCTGCGCGACCTGTGCCAGCAGATCCACGACGTCTATAAGGCCAACGACGTTGCCCGCCTGACCACCGAGATGTATCTCTCGGACATGGTGCCGGCCATGCGTCCGGCCGACGCTTTCGCCAAGATGGCGCACCGCGAGATCGAGCGCGTGGCTATCGACAGCCTCGAAGGCCGGATTACCAGCGTGCTGCTGACGCCTTATCCGCCCGGTATTCCGCTGCTCATACCGGGGGAGCGGTTTAACCTGAAAATCGTGAACTACCTGCGCTTCGCCCGTGATTTCAACGCCCGTTTCCCGGGGTTCGAAACCGATATCCACGGGTTGGTGAAGGGCGAGGACGGTCGCTACTATGTCGATTGCGTCAAATAAGTCCGTGTTGCTTGCGCCAGGCACATGTTAGGTGCATGATTCGACAATGATTTTTCGCTTGTTGCTGCCGTTGCTGTTGCTTGTGTCTGTTGGTGAGGTTGCAGCAGAAGCTGCAACCATCGTTTTTGCCACTGGCGATGCCCGTATTGTTGCTGCTGACGGCGTGTCACGCCCGGCCGCGCGAGGTGCGGCTGTTGAAGCCGGCGAAACGGTCGATACCGGTGATGGCAAGGCGCAAATGAAGTTTCGCGATGGCGCTTCGATCGCGTTGCAGGCGGGCACACAGTTTCGTGTCGAGCAGTTTCGCTTTTCCGGGCAGGACGGCCGGGCTGCTGCAGAAGACGCCGTCGTCATGCGCTTCCTGAAAGGGGCGCTGCGCGCAGTGAGCGGTCTGATAGGCAAAGAAAAACGCGAGCAGTACCGTATGGACACAGCGGTTGGAACCATCGGCATTCGGGGTACGGAGTATGGAGCGACGATGGGCGATGGTGGGCTTTCCGTAACAACCTATGCAGGTTTGGTGGAGGTTTGCAACTCGGCAGGCTGCGCGCAGGCCGGGCCCGGGCAGACGCTGAATGTGATGGGCAGTAATGTGCGGCCAGGTCTGCGGGCGGGTGGTACGCCGGCACTGACGCCTGGGGCAGCGTTACCGCAGTTGCCAGCGCCGCAGCAGACGGCGCCGGTATTGCAACAGCAGCCTGCGACGCCACCGCCAGCGAATACCATGACGCATGGGCCTTATTATTAGGAACTATAGAGTTGTATCGGAGGGGATAGTGCGAACCAAAAGAATCAAAAGAATCGGGGTAGCTGTCGCTGTTGCGCTGGCATTTCACTCGGCGGTAGTGTTTGCCGACGAACTGACGGATACGGCGAAGGGGCTGCTTGCCAACGGCAAGGCTGCGGAGGCCTACCAGCTCCTGGAACCGGCTGAGTCGGACCGCGCCGGCGACCGTGAATATGATTTCCTTCTCGGTCTTGCCGCACTCGAAGCAGGCCAGAATACCCGTGCTGTCTTTGCCCTCGAACGCGTGCTGGCCATGGATCCGAACAACACTCGTGCCCGCGCCGAGATTGCCCGTGCCTATCTCGCGCTTGGTGAAACGCAGACAGCGGCACAGGAGTTTGAGACGGTGAAGAAGCAGGGAGTGCCTGCCGATGTCTCGATGACGATTGACCGCTATATCGCTGCCGCTCGTCGTATTGAAGACCAGAACGCTACATCGCTGACTGGCTATGTCGAGGCAACGATTGGTTATGACACCAATGTCAACGTAGGGCCAAACAAGAACTCTGTCGCCATTCCCGGTTTCGGTAACCTGCCGTTCGAGCTGAGTGCCGACAGCAAGGCGAATACCGATACGTTTGCTTCGCTTGGTGGCGGTTTCAATCTGCGCACTCCTGTGGGGGATGGATTCTCCCTGCTGCTCGGAATGTCAGGCTCGCAACGTAACAATTTCAGCCGCCAGCAATTCGACATGCAGAATGGCGACGCCAATATCGGAGTGACGACAACGCGTGACAAGGATGTCTATACGCTCATGGCACAAACTGGCGTTGTCAGCGTGGACGGTATCCGCTTTCGCAACCACACAGGACTGACCGGCCAGTGGCAGCGCAATCTTGACGCACGCAACCAGGTCGGGGCTTTTGTTCAATACTCGGACCTGCACTACGCCAACGAGGAAGTTCGTGATGCCGATCGTTGGGTTGAGGGCGTCAGTTATGCCCACTTGTATCGTGAGGGCATCATGGCTTTTGCCAGTACCTATTTCGTCCAGGAGCGCCCGCAGGAAAATCATGTCGGCTGGCTTGGCTTCGAAGGATTCGGCCTGCGCGTCGGTGGACGCATGAACTACGACGCGCAGACCGTGTTGTTTGGTGGTGCAAACTGGGAGTACCGCGACTACAACAAGGATGACCCGTCTTTCCTTACCAAGCGTCGGGACAATCAGTATGGGCTGCTGTTCGGCGCCACGCGTTATTTCACCAAGGAGTGGAGCGTTACTCCCCAGTTGTCGATCACACTCAACGACTCCAATGTCGCGCTTAACGAATATCACCGTGAGTTGTTCTCGGTGACGGTTCGTCGCGATTTTTGATCTAGAGGAACGGAATCATGCCTAACCATTCCATTTTTCGTCTGAAGAACCATGCACTGCTGATGGCACTAGCGTCAGCTTACCCAGTGGTTTCCTTCGCAGCGGGGCCTGCACAGATCGATTTTTCGGCGGGTAGCGTGACCGCCGTAAGCAGCACTGGAGCTCAGCGCCCCCTGACCAAAGGGGCTGAGGTGAGTAATGGCGACACCATCCGAACCGGTGACGGAGGTCGTGCTCAGGTTCGATTCAGTGATGGGGCCTTGGTGTCGCTGCAGCCGGCGACCGAATTCCGAATCGACAATTACCAGTTCGCCAACAAACCCGATGGGCAGGAAAAAGGGTTTTTCAGCCTGCTTAAGGGGGGAATGCGCACGATCACTGGCTTGATCGGTCGCCGTAATCGCGATAATTACAAGGTGACCACCAGTGTTGCAACCATCGGCATTCGAGGTACGGAGTACACCGCTGGCCTGAATCCGTCGAATGGTCAACTGGTCGTCAATACGGGTGAAGGCTTGGTCGAGGTCTGCAATAGCGC
Source organism: Rhodocyclaceae bacterium (assembly GCA_041674785.1). Lineage (GTDB taxonomy): Bacteria > Pseudomonadota > Gammaproteobacteria > Burkholderiales > Rhodocyclaceae > Proximibacter. Next base: position 32,667 of record JBAYVG010000007.1, on the reverse strand, counting down.
GGGGTGCATCCTGCTGGCTTCGGGCGACTCAGGAATTGTCGCAGGAAGTTCGGCAGCACCGAAGCGCACCGATTCCCGCCCACAGTTACCACCGGCGCAGCCGACGCTATCGACCTTGCCGGTGTTTTCGACGAGCGATTCCCGTCAGGACAACGGTCTGATTACCCCCGTATCTGCACCGCTGGCTTCCGGTAGCGGAAATTATGTCGCTTATGCCGGCATGAAGGGGGGCTCTGCAACCTACGGACTGGAAACCTCGAACACCAATGCGGTGTTTGATTCAGCCTCGGTCCTGACGAGTTTTACCGACTCGTTTGGCGCCCCCTACACAGCTGGCGCGATTGCTGGCGGGTTCACCATGGATGGGGTGATCGGCTGGGGACGTTGGACGTCCGGTAGCTACAACTCATCGACGCCTCTTGCAGATTTTCATTACGTTGCCGGGACGCCAACACCGGCCGGAGACATTACGGCTCTGGCAGGGGTGACAGCCACTTATGCCTTGGCCGGATTTTCGACACCGACGACGAGTACGGGGCTCACGGGCGGGGCGCCAAGTGCGGTATTCACGGCAACTTTTGGGGGGAGCGGCTCCTTGTCACTGAATCTGACCGTGCCTGTGTCCGGCGTCAATTACTCGAATACATTTTCAGGGTCGCCTTCCGGTGCCTCGATCAATCTGTCTTCCGCGTGTGGTAGCGCTACCGGCTTCTTTGCCGGTGCCAATGCGTCGCACGCCGGCATGACCTACAAGTTTGATTCGGGCTCCATGGATATCATGGGGGCGCTGGCCTTCAAGAAGCAGTAAGCCAGTTCAGGTAACTTTCCAATCGCACACCACCGGATTCGCGTTCGGCGGTACTACGTGCGGCTAATGCCATTGCTGCGCACTCCTGCGGGCTTTTTTCTAGCCGCAGGACGAGTTCATAAGCCTCTTCCTGACTGGCGAAGACATAGCCGTTCTTTCCCTGTTCCATCCAGTCCGTATAGCCACCGCTTTCATGCGCAATGATCGGTAGTCCGCAAGCTAGCGCTTCCATGACAACCCGCCCTGAAGGTTCGGCCCATGAAGGGTGCGTACGGTAGAAGAAACAATCGAGGCCGGACAGGAATATTTCCGGGGCGATGCTCCCGGCCGGGTGGGTGCTGATCTCTGGGATGTCTCCAAGCCAGCTATTCAGGCAGGTGCCGCCGAGCAGATGGGTGTGGATGCCCGACCAGGCCAGCATCCGGTAAAGCGACGGATCGTCGGGGTGGTGTTTTTCCAGCGTATCGCGCGAGTGCCGGCCGAGCGTGAAACTGGCGTTCCTGTGGTCCGAGCGATCCGGCGGGCGAAAGCGCTGCAGGTCCATCGGCTCCGGGCAGAGGATTCCCGGGAGGGCCAGTGTTTTTTGCAGCCGGCTGGAGACGAAAGCCAGTTCTGCTGACGGCAGGGTCGGTCTTTCCAGCAGCGTCAGCATGGCAAATACCTGTGCTGGAAATGAAAGCACGCAGATCACGATAAGCCGCTTGGGTTTGGCATAATCAAGCCATTTTCCGGGCGTGAAGTGGGTGCCGAGCAGGATGAGCGTGCCGCCGTGCGGCATGCGCCCGCCGAATGGGCTGATCACCGTCGCGCCGTACTTGGCTGCGCCCGCTGTCGGCGCGTCGGCCCATATGCGCACTTGCTGGTTTCTTGCAGCCAGCAGTCCGGCCAGGGTTGCGGCATGGGTTTCGCAGCCGCCGATTCCGGAGAAATGCGTAACGATATGGATCGGGGGATTCATCGATATGGCCAGTCTGGACGGGGCGCATCGTGGGCACTATGCGCACGATATACGTAGTTTGCGACGTGTTATTTTCAAGCGATTCTATCAATGAACGAAACCGTTCGTCCCAGCGTTTCAACACAACGCCTGCGTCAATTGCTGGCGACAGAGCCGCTCGTCTCCGAGGCCAGTGAACTGCTTGCGCTGGGTTCCGATCTTCATCGCGGAGGCGAGCTGGAGTCGGCACTGGCGGCCTTCGAGGCGGTTGCAAGAGCCGGTATGCCGCAGGCCGCGTTGTGGGACGCAATTGCCACCTTGCGCTTTTCCCTGAAGCGCCCGCAGGCCGCGCTTGCCGCGTGCAACGAGGCGCTCCGTTTGGCGCCAGATGCACCGGATTCCCTGTTCAATACGGCGGTGGTCCTGGCGGCCCTGGGTGATCGTCAGGCTGCCGCCCATTGCTACCGGCGGGCGCTGAAATCCGATAGTGCGCATCGTGGCGCCTTGCTGAATCTGGTGCCTCTGCTTGTCGCTGAAAAACAGTTTGCGGAGGCGCTCTTCCTGTCGGAGTCTGCACTGGCTCATCATCCTGGCGATGCGGAGTGTCGTTTCAATCATGGCGAGGTGATGACCTCGCTGAATCGCCATGCCGATGCGCTGGTGGCCTATGAGCGGGCGCTTGCCCAGCGCCCGCATTGGGGTAAGGCAGAGATTGCAGCAGCCGTGGCCATGGCCGCGCTCGGCCAGCTTGCACCTGCCGGACGCCGCCTGGCAGCCGTCGGTGTGCGCGACCCGGATGCCGTCGCCGCCTTTTGCAGCCCGCTGGAAACGGATCGCGAAAGTCGCTATCCGGAGCTGGAGCCTGGCCGCGTCGCGTTGATTGCTGCTTATCGACGCCATCGAGTCTGCGACTGGACGAACCGCGAAATCTTCATCTCGCTTTATCGCGATGTCGTCGATGGCAAGCAGTGCAAACCGCTCGACAACCCTGATCTGCCCTTCCTTGGGATGGGCTTGCCGCTACCGCCTGACTATCGACAACGGGCAGCCGCCCAGGTGGCCGGGCGGATTGAGCGTGAGGCTGACAAGACACCGGTGGTCCGGGCTGCCGTACGCAAGCCAGGCCCGTTGCGCGTCGGCTATCTGTCCGGGGACTTTCGTCGGCATGCCACGGCATGGCTGATGCGACGCCTGCCGGCGTTGCACGATCGTTCGCGCTTCAACGTTTTTCTCTATTCGACCGGCCCGGATGACGGCAGCGAAATTCGTTCAGAAATTGCGGAGGCCAGCGACTATTTCTGCGATGCGCGTCACTTCGACGATGCAGCGCTGGCACAGCGCATTGCCATGGACGGGATCGATATCCTGGTCGATCTGGCCGGGTACACGCTGCATTCACGCCCGGCGGTTCTGGCTATGCGGCCGGCGCCCTTACAGGTCAGTTACCTGGTCTATCTGCAGACTTCCGGATCGCAATGGATTGACTACGTAGTGCTTGATCGGCAAGTGCTGACGGTGGCCGAGCGTGTCTGCTGGACAGAGAAGATCGCCTATCTGCCGCATACGCTCTATCTCTGTGACGATCGGGTAGAGACGACGGTGTTGCAAAGCACGAGGGGTGACGAGGGGTTGCCGGAGGACGCCTTCGTTTATTGCTGTCTCAATGCGCCATGGAAAATCGATCCAGAAACCTTCTTGTCGTGGATGACAATCCTGCGCCGGGTACCGAATGCAGTGCTCTGGCTATATGCTGACATCGAGGGTGGAGAGACTAACCTGCGCACAGCCGCACGCGATGCCGGCATTGACGACAGGCGTCTTTTCTTCGCACGGAGCGTGCCGCACGAGCAGCATCTGGCCCGCTTTCGCCAAGCAGATGTATTTCTTGATACGTTTGCATGCAATGCCCACACTACCGCAATCGAGGCGCTGGCAGCCGGGGTTCCTGTTGTTACCCTTCCCGGAGAGACGGTGATTGCCCGGGTTGGCTTGAGTCTCATGGCGGCACATGGTTTGCAGACGCTGGTTGCTTGCTCCGCGAATGATTATGTGGAGATTGCCTGCCGACTGGCCGAGGAGCGTGACTGGTATGAATCAATGCGTGCACTGGCCCGGAAGCAGGAAGGTAGTCATCTGTTCTGTACCGAGCAGCGTGTGCGCGAGATTGAGAACGTCTTTGAAGCAATCTGGGCGCGCCATGTTTCTGCATTGCCACCCACTGATTTCGATGTGACAGATGCTGCGTCATCCGGATGCATGAACTGATACCGGTCAGACTTTCTGGGCGATGATTTCCATCGATGCACGGTAGCGTTCGCTGATACCGTAGCGTAGCGGTTTAAACCCGTGCTCTTCCAGCAGCGAGAACAGGCGGCTGCGCGAAAAATTGTGATAGTGCTCTATCTCCCCCCAGTAGGGGTTGGCCTTGTTGTCATCCAGCGCCCGCCAGATGGCGCTTTCGTAATTCGGCATCGAGAGTAGCAGGACGCCGCCAGGTGTGAGCAATCGGTGTGCTGCGCGCAAACCTTCTGGCGGGAATGGCATGTGTTCGAGAACGTCGGCCATGCTGATGACCGCACATTCGAATTCCAGACGCAACCTGGTGATCTCTTCGCAATAGCTGCGAATGCCAAAATCGGCCATGCGCTGGGCGTTCTCGCGGCGCAGATCGACGCCAACGGGAATGAAGCCATACTCATGTGCCGTGAACAGCAAGGAGCCATTGCCGAAGCCGACATCGAGCCAATATCCCGACGTTGCAAAGGGCAGGACCTTGTCGATCATTCTTGCAGATAGATAGCGCTGGCGCTCCAGGTCGAAGCCGACCTGCTGGTTCGGGTTGATTTTGCTGAAGAGCAGGGAGCAGGCCGCATCGGAAAAATAGCCCTCAGTGAATATGTGCTGGCAGGCGGCGCATTGCTTCCAGCATATCGAGGTCGGCAACTCCTTGCAGTACAACGGATGGCGGGAACAATCCCCAGTGCCTGCAGGGCTGAACGTATCGGCGCCGCACAATGGGCAGGCGGGGTACGGGATGCGTTCCAGTATGGATGTCGTCATGTGGGTTGCGTCACGGTTCAGGCTGGGCGCCGGATTACGGCCAAGCCCTGGCGCCCCAGATCATTCTGCTGGCAACAAATTTGCGTGCCGGAGGACAGAGGTCGAGTGCGAGCAAGCCCAAGCCCCGGGCCAATCTTAGCGGAACAGCATCGTTGGAGAAGGTGCGCACGATGCCGTCGGTGAAAGCTGCACTGCCAAGGCGGTCAAGGCTTCTGGTGCGTGCATGGGCAGCCAGAACCTGGGTAGCGCCGGGGTCTCCACGTGGTTGTGCCAGCAGCGTCTCGGCCAGTTCCCACGCATCGCGGATGCCCAGGTTGAAGCCCTGTCCCGATACCGGGTGCAAGGTTTGTGCCGCGTTGCCGATCCAGATTTCCCGGTGAGCGGCAAGCTTTTTCCGCAGGCGCAGGGCCAACGGAAAACGTGCGCGTGCCGAGGTGGCGGTGAAACGTAGCCGTGTACCGAATTGGTCCTGAAGCGCGGCGAGAAAGGCCGTGTCATCCATCGCCATCAATACATCCGATTTTGCCGGCGGTACGGTGAAGACCACGGAGTAGTCTTCACCTAGCGGCAGCAAGGCCAGCGGGCCATCAGGCGTGAAGCGCTCCCAGGCGCGGTGCTGATGGGCAGGATCGGGGCGGACCTCGGCGAGTACGGCGTGCTGATGGTAGTCGTTGACCTTGACGCTGGCGCTGTCGCCAGGGGTTCCTTCAGCATGCACAACAAGCTTGGCCCTGATTTCCAGTTTTCTGCCCGAGCGATGGATGGTCGCGATAGCTGCTTCTTCACGGATGGTGAGCGATTCTAAGTTGCAGGCATCGAGGATGCAGCCCTCCGGTAGTCGCGCATCGAGTGCAGCAGCCAGGTCTCGGTAACGCATGACGTAGCCGAGTGCCTCGACAGCCATTTCGTCACGCGTGATCTGAGTACGTCCAAAACCGCCTCGTTGCGAGACGTGGATGTCGTGGATCGCTGTGCCGGCAACGGAATTCCAGGCATTTAGCCGTTCGAGCAGTTGACGGGTGCCGTGCGAGAGGGCGAGCGCTCTCGGGTCGCCGGCAAAGCTGCCACGCAGGCGGCTATCGAGCAGCAGCACACGCTGCTCGTTTTCGGCCAGGACGAGCGCCAGCGTCATGCCGACGGGACCGGCCCCGATGATCAGGATATCGGTATCGATCGTTGTCGCCTCAGTCACGGCGCATCACTTCCTCGATCTCAGCCACCCGCTTCGGCGCATCGGTATACACGTCACAGGCAGTGTCGGTGACAACAACGTCGTCTTCGATGCGAATGCCGATGCCCTGGAGGTGCTGAGGCACATCGGCGGCAGCTCGGATATAAAGGCCCGGTTCGACGGTTAGTGTCATGCCCGCCTGAAGCCTTACCCATTCACCACCTTCAGTATTTTCCTTGTATTCGCCGGCATCGTGCACGTCGAGTCCGAGCCAATGGCCGGTACGGTGCATGTAGAAGCGCTTGTAGTCACCGCTCTCGATGGCGCCGTCAATGCTGCCGGTGAGCAAGCCGAGGTCGATCATGCCCTGCGTCAGCACTTGCACGGCTGCGTCGTGATAGGCCATGAAGGAGGCGCCGGGGTGGATCGCATCAATTGCGGCGGCTTGTGCTGCGAGGACGATTTCGTAGCAGTCGCGTTGGGCAGGCGAAAAACGCCCGCCAACGGGAAAGGTTCTGGTGATGTCGGCTGCGTAGCCGTCGACTTCGCAGCCGGCATCGATCAGCACTAGGGCGTGTTCGGGCAGCAAGCGGTTGTTCTCGATGTAGTGCAAGACACAAGCGCTGTTGCCGCCAGCAACAATGGGGGTGTAGGCATGCCCGTCGGCGCCACGGTGGCGAAACTCGTGCGTGAGTTCGGCTTCCAGTTCGTACTCTGCCATGCCGGGGCGGCAGTGCCGCATTGCCCGTACATGCCCGGCGGAACTGATGGCCGCAGCGCGGCGCATGGTGTCGAGTTCGCTGCCGTCCTTGATCAGGCGCATCTCATCAAGGAGCGCGCGCAAGTCGTGGATTTCGCGCGGTGCCCGCTTGCCGCTGCGACTTTGTGCGCGCACGGCATTGAGGCTGGCAGCGATGCGTGCGTCCCACGCGGTATCGTGGCCGACGGAGTGCCAGAGGACGCTGCGATCGGCCATCAATTCAGGGAGGCGCTGGTCGAGTTCGCTGATCGGGTAGGCCTGATCGAATGCAAATGCGTCGCGAGCAGCTTCCGGGCCGTAGCGGTAGCCATCCCAGATTTCACGCTCTTCGTTTTTCTCACGGCAGAAAAGCAGGGTTTGCGGTGTGGCGCCGCCGCAGAGGACGGTAACGGCTTCCGGTTCCGGGAATCCGGTGAGGTACCAGAAGTAGCTATCGAAGCGGTAGGGGTGGTGTGAGTCCCGGTTGCGTACCCGCTCTGGCGCAGTAGGAACGATGGCGATCCCGTTCCCCAGCTTGGTGAGCAGACGTTGGCGGCGGGCAGTAAAAGCGCTATGCGTCATGAGAGTTCCCGATCCAAAGCGGCAAGTCGTTCCGGTGTTCCGACATCGACCCAGCGGCCGGTGTGGCGCTCTCCAGTTGCGATGCCGCGCGGTATTGCTGCATCGAGTAGCGGACGCAGTTTCATTGCTGTCCCTGCGGGGACGTTGGCGAAAAACGATGGCCTGAAAACGCCGATGCCGCAGTAGGTGAGTGTTGGACCGCCATCCGCCAGTTTCAGTTGCTCGCCGTCAAGGCAGAAATCGCCGCCAGCGTGATGCGGTGGGTTGTCCATCATTACCAGGTGTGCCAAGCGGTCAGTGAGCGTGTGGGCGCGGTCAAAATCCCAGTCACACCAGATGTCGCCATTGACGACGAGAAAGGCAGCATCGCCAATCAGTGGCAGTGCCTTGGCGATGCCGCCGGCGGTCTCCAGTGCGCCTGGTGGCTCCGCTGACCAGTCAATGTGTACGCCCCAGCGGTGACCGTCGCCGAGTGCCGCTACGAGCTTTTCGCCGAGGTGTGCGTGGTTGATGATCAGGTCACGAAATCCCGCTGCTGCAAGGCGTTCGATGTGCCAGACGATCAGCGGTTTGCCTCCGGCCATGAGCAGCGGCTTTGGCGTATGGTCTGTCAGCGGGCGCATACGCTCGCCACGACCGGCGGCAAGGATCATGGCCTTCATCAAAATGTGTAGCCGACCTGGGCCTGTCGGTTTTCGAGTTCGTCGAGCAGGAGCAGCAATGGCTTGAGATCAATGTAGCGTTCTGCGGCGCGGCGCAGGTAGGCCATCACACGCGGCATGTCGGCGAGGTAGCTGTCCTTGCCGTCACGATGGCAGAGCCGGGCAAAGATGCCGAGGACCTTGATCTGACGCTGCACCCCCATCCATTCGTAGTCGCGCCAGAAATCGTAGAAGTCGGCTGGCACGGGTAGCGCAGCCTTGCGTGCCATTTCCCAGAAGCGGACGGTCCAGTCGAGCTCCTGCTCTTCGTCCCAGGTGATGTAGGCGTCGCGAAACAGCGAGACGAGGTCGTAGGTGTAGGGGCCGAACACCGCATCCTGAAAGTCAAGGATACCCGGGTTGGGATTGCTGACCATCAGGTTGCGCGAGTGGTAGTCGCGGTGAACGAATACCTGCGGTTGGGCGAGGTTGTTGGCCAGGATTTTGTCGAAGGATTCGGATAGTGTTGCCTGCTGCTTGTCGTCCAGCGTGACGCCCAGATGCCGGGCTACATACCAGTCTGGAAAAAGCTGCAGTTCGCGCGCCAGGAGGTCGCGGTCGTACGCGGCGAGGACTCCCTGGCGGCTGGATTTCTGGATGGCGACGAGCGCTTCGGAAGCTTCCCGATAGAGTGCCGGTGCGCCCTCGGGGTGGGCTGTCAGTGCTGCCAGATAAGTGGTATTTCCCAAATCGGAGAGCAGCAGGAAGCCTTGCGTCAGATCTTCGGCGAAAACCTTCGGGACATGTACCCCGGCCTCGTCCAGTAGATGGGCAATTTTCAGGTAGGGGCGGCAGTCTTCGTGTGCCGGTGGGGCGTCCATGACGATGCGCGTGCTGCCATCGGCGAGGGTGACGCGGAAATAGCGGCGAAAGCTCGCATCCGCAGAAGCGGGGGCCAGTTGGTAGGTCTGGCCGGGGAATTGTTGGCTAATCCAGTCTTGCAGTGCCTGACTTCGGGGCATCCCGTGCTCCTTGATGCTAAAATGCTGCGATTTTAACACCCGGTCTGCCTGCGCCTTGGCGGCGGCCGGAAATGACAGCGAAAGTCCTTATTCCCCCTATGTCCTGCTCCTGCGTGCGCAACCAATCGCTGGCGCTTGTCGTCTGCTGCGGCGTCGCCAGCCTGGTTGCTGGTGATGCGCTGGCGCAGGGCATGACCCCGTTGCGTGTCGACCCCGTGTTGTTGGGCTTGCCGCCAGTGGAGAAAAAAGCGCCGGCGCCAGCCAAGCCGGTTGAGCCGCCATCCGAGCGCGTGCGCGCCGAGGTTAAGCCCGTCGAGTCGCAAACTGTTGAATCGAAGCCGCTGACGGCCGAAGGCGAAACAGCCGCAACCGAGGCCCAGTCGAAGCCGGCAGCACGGGCTTCTTCGGCGGCCGCCTCCGATCAGATTCCTGCGCGTGCCGTGGCGCCGGCTGTGGCGCCTTCTGCGTCGGTGTCGGCCGTACCGGCACCCGCGCCTGTGCCGGCGCAATCGTCATCACCGGTGGTTGCCGCCCCCGCACCGCGTCCGCGCGAACAGGAAGCCGCAGCATCTCGTGTTGCTCCCGGGGTGTCCGGGTCAGGGGCCTCATCGTCCCGCTCGGTTGCGCCGGTGCCGCCACCGGCATCGGTGTCGGGCAGAAAAGTCACTACCCTGGAGCCGCTGCGGGTGCATCCCGGGCTGCTGGGCCTGCCGGTTGTCGCGGGCGGTTCTGCACCGGGCCGGGCGCCGGCATCGTTGGTGGCGGGGGCGGCCTATTCGCCGCCGGCTACGCTGTCCGGCCTGGCCCAGGAGCGGGAGGCGTCGTGGCGTGCCGGTCGCCCGCCGGTACTAGGCTTTGAGAGCGAGCATCCGGACCTGCCCGATGGTGCGACGCCAGCCTTGGCGCTGCGCTCGGACAAGACGCTGGAGCCGATTCAGGCAGGCGGGCAGCCGTTGCCGATGTTCCTGACTGCTGACGAGCTCACCGGTGTCACCGGGCACGAAGCCGTGGCATCCGGCGACGCCGAGGCTCGCCGATCGGGCTTGGTGGTCAATGCTGAGCGCATGACTTACTGGCCGGTTGAGGATGAGCTTGAGGCGACCGGGGATGTGCGGCTGGACAAGGGGGATGATTACGTTACCGGTCCCCGCATGCGCATGAAAATGGTCGAGCAGACCGGCGTTTTCGATCAGCCGAATTTCTTCCTCAAGCGCGAATCTGCTTGGGCCGCACAGGAGCGCAAACGGCAGGAAAAGGGCACCAAGGGGAGTGCTGTTGTCGCAGCCGCGGGCACCATGCCGGCGAGCAAGTCGCAGATGAGCCGCCCGGAAGAGGGTTCGCTGATGAATGTCCTCGGCGTATCTGCAGACGAACCGGCTCCGCTGCCATTGACCGAGGCGCGCGGCAGTGCCGAGCGTATCGACTTCGAGGGTGAGAGCAAGCTGCGCATCATCAACGGTGACTACACCACCTGCAAACCCGCTGATCCAGGCTGGTACTTGAAGTCCGACGAACTGGCGCTTGATTACGACCGCGAAGTCGGCGAGGGCAAGAATGCCACCCTCTATTTCCAGAACACACCGATCTTCTGGTCGCCGTGGTTGTCGTTCTCGCTCAACAACCAGCGCAAATCGGGTTTCCTGGCGCCTACCTTTGGTTCGAGCAGTGTCAACGGCTTGACGCTGGCGACGCCGTACTACTGGAATATCGCACCCAATATGGATGCGACCATCGCACCCAGGGTCTACGCCAAACGCGGTCTGCAACTCGGCTCGGAGTTCCGCTACCTCGACCACAACTATGCCGGCAATATTCGTGGTGAGATATTGCCGAACGACAAGCTCGGGGGCAATGAAGACCGCTACGCCTATTCGGTTCGTCACCAGCAGAACCTCGGCTATGGCCTGGCCGGTACGCTGAATATTTCCGGCGTTTCTGATGACCAGTACTTCACCGATCTGGCTTCCCGCTCGGTGCTCTCGTCGCAACGGCAGTTGTTGCGCCAGGGGACAGTCACCTACGGCAGCGACTGGTGGAGTGCCAATGTCATTGGTCAGTCCTACCAGACCCTGAACCCGGATAGCGACCCCACGCAGCAGATTGCCAAGCCTTATTCGTTGGCGCCGCAGATCAACATCAATGCGCGACGCCCCGATTTCTTCCGTACCGATGCAGCCTTCTTCGGGCAGTACTCGTCGTTTACGCATGGCAAACTGGATGAAGGCCGACGTACGGTGGCTTACCCGCAACTCTCGGTGCCATTCGTGCAGCCGGGTTGGTACGTGACGCCGAAAATCGGTGCGCATGTCACGAGCTATTCTCTCGATCGCCGCATATCCACGGGTTCAGAATCGATCACTCGTTCGCTGCCGGTCTTCAGCATCGATGCCGGCATGACCTTCGAGCGCGACACATCCTGGTTTGGTGCCAAGGCAACGCAGACGCTCGAACCCCGGCTCTATTACCTGAGCGTCCCCTACGAGAAGCAAACCCATATTCCGGTTTTTGATTCGGCGCTGGCTGACTTCAACTTCGCAACGATTTTCAGCGAGAACCAGTTCACCGGTTATGACCGGATCAGCGACGCCAACCAGCTGACCGCTGCCGTGACCACGCGCCTCATCGATCCGACCAGTGGTGCCGAAGCCATGCGCGCGATGTTCGGGCAACGCTACTATTTCCAGCGCCAGCGCGTGACGCTGGATACGGTGGCCCTGCCTGTTGCCGAACAGGGCAAGTGGAACAAGTCGGATTTTCTGGCGGCTTTCAGCGGACGCGTCCTGCCGAAGACTTATCTTGACGCCGCGCTGCAGTACAACCCGTCCGATGCGCGCATGGAGCGCTCTTCCGTCGGTGCGCGCTATCAACCCGAACTCGGCAAGGTGTTGAATGCCAGCTATCGCTTCGCCAGCAAGGAGATTTCCAGTGGGGCGCTGAAGAACGTGGACGTCGCCGGACAATGGCCAATCTGGGGCGGCTGGTCGGCCGTCGGTCGTTACAACTATTCCATCCTTGATCACAAGCCGGTCGAGACCGTGGCTGGTCTTGAATACAATGCCGGTTGCTGGGCAGTACGCGTCGTCGGTCATCAGGTAGTGACGACGACGGGCCGCGATAATACGTCGATCTTCGTTCAGCTGGAGCTGAATGATTTTGCGCGGATCGGATCCAATCCGATTGATCTGCTCCGTCGCAATGTTCAGGGTTATGGGCTGTCCAACCAGCCGGTTGCCGACCCGGTTTTCGGCGAATAAGGTAAGGCCTCTTTGCTCATGACATTCCTGATTCGTGTTTTCCTTCTTTTCCTCACCGTTCTTGGTGGAGCGCAAGCGCAGTCCGGACGTGCGGTGGCCGTCGAGGCCGACCGGATTGTAGCGGTGGTTAACGACGAAGTGATTACGCTCAACGATTTGCGCACCCGGCTGGATTCAGCGCTGGGGCAGTTGAAGCGGCAGGGTACGGCATTGCCGCCACGCGATGTACTGGAAAAACAGATGCTCGAGCGCCTGATCGTCGATCGCGTCCAGTTGCAGTTGGCGCGCGATACTGGCCTGCGGATCGACGACAGTCAGCTTGATCAAGCACTGACGCGCATCGCCAGTAGCAACAAAATGAGTCTCGGCCAGTTTCGCCAGGCACTCGAAAAGGACGGCATCCGTTTTGCCAAGTTCCGCGATGAAATCCGCGAGGAGATGACGGTGGCGCGCTTGCGTGAGCGCGAGGTCGATAACCGTTTGGTAATCAGTGATGCCGAAATCGACAATTTCCTTGAAAGCGAAGCTGCCAAAAATGGTGGCGGCGGCGCTGGCGGCGGTGACGAAGTCCAGGTCGCTCATATTCTGTTGCGCGCTCCCGAATCTGCATCTCCGGAGCAGATTCAGAAGCTTAAGGTGAAAGCCGATCAGGTGCTGGAGCGGCTGCGCAAGGGAGAGGATTTTTCGCAGGTTGCTGCGGCTTATTCCGATGCGCCGGACGCACTGCAAGGGGGGATTCTGACGCCGCGTCCGATCGATCGCTTGCCAGGACTCTTTGCCGAAGCCATCGTCAAGATGAAGCCTGGTGACGTGTCGCCCCTGCTGAAAAGCCCCAACGGTTTTCATATCGTCAAGCTGCTTGCCAAGCGCGGCTCAACCGCTTTGCCGCCCGTGCAACAGACGCATGCCCGTCACATCCTGATCAAGGTCAATGAACTCGTTTCGGAAGCCGACGCGCTGCACAAGCTGCAAGGTCTGCTTGACCGTCTCAAACACGGAGGCGACTTTGCCGAGCTGGCGCGTCTTTACTCTCAGGACGGTTCGGCTGCCAAGGGGGGCGATCTCGGCTGGATCTACCCGGGCGATACCGTTCCCGAATTCGAGCGGGCGATGAACCGCCTGGCACCCAATGAACTCAGCGAACCGGTTCAGTCACCTTTCGGTTACCACATCATCCAGGTGCTTGAGCGTCGCATGCAGGATGTCTCCGACGAGCGCAAGCGCATGGCGGCGCGGCAGACCTTGCGAGAGCGCAAGCTCGACGAAGCCTATCAGGACTGGTTGCGCCAGATCCGTGATCGCGCCTACGTCGAGTATCGCCTAGAAGAGCGCTGAGATGCGCACTGATGCGCGCGCTGAGAAGCGCGCCCTCCCGGTCATCGCCATCACCTCCGGCGAGCCGGCAGGTATCGGTCCCGAGTTGTGTCTGCTGCTGGCAAAACAGAATTTTCCGGCGCGTCTGGTGGTTCTGTCGGATCGCCAACTGCTCGCCGAGCGGGCAAGCGTAATCGGGGCATCGGGGGACTTGCGTGACTATGTGCCGACAGGCATCCCTTCTGCCGAACCCGGCGTCGAAGTGCTGCACCTGCCGCTGCTCACCCGTGCCCTGCCCGGAAAACTCCAACCCGGGAATGCTCCCTACGTCCTGGCACTCCTTGATCGTGCGCTTGATGGTTGCCGGAGCGGCGAGTTTGCCGCCATGGTCACGGCGCCAGTGCACAAAGCCGTCATCAACCAGTCGGGCACCGCATTCAGCGGCCATACCGAATACCTTGCCGAGCACACCGGGACACCGCTGGTCGTGATGATGCTGGCGGGTGAGACCGGACAAGGCCCCTTGCGCGTTGCGCTGGCGACGACACATCTGCCACTGCGTGCCGTCGCCGACGCAATCACGCCCGAGTTGCTGGAAGCCATCCTGCGTATCCTGCATGCCGATATGGCACGCAAGTTCGGCATTGCCGCGCCACGCATCCTTGTCGCCGGCCTCAATCCGCATGCCGGCGAGGACGGTTACCTCGGCCGCGAAGAAATCGAGGTCATGGCGCCTGTACTCGCGCGCCTGCGTGCCGAGGGTATGAACCTGATCGGCCCACTGCCGGCGGATACCCTGTTCACCCCGCCACAGCTGGCGCGTGGCGATTGTGTCCTGGCCATGTATCACGATCAGGGATTGGCCGCGCTCAAGTACGCCACCTTTGGCAAGGGCATCAATGTCACCCTCGGGCTGCCGATCATCCGTACCTCGGTCGATCACGGTACGGCGCTTGAGCTTGCCGGGACAGGGCGGGCTGATCCCGGCAGCCTGTTCGAGGCCGTGCACCAGGCGATAAGCATGGTCGAGGCTTCCCGGAGGGCGGCATGAAGCACATTCCGCGCAAGCGCTTTGGCCAGAATTTTCTGGTGGACACGCAGGTGGTGGCCGATATCGTCAGAGCCATCGCCCCCGAGCGTGCTGATTGCGTGGTGGAAATCGGTCCAGGCCTCGGTGCGCTAACCGAGCCGCTGCTGCAGCATCTGGATCATCTGCACGTGGTCGAGATCGATCGCGACATTGTTGCCCGGCTACGCAAGCGTTACGCAGCAGAGAAGGTGAGTATCCACGAAGGGGATGCACTGGCATTCGACTTTGCTTCACTTGGCAAGGACCTGCGCATTGTTGGCAATCTTCCCTACAACATCTCGACGCCGCTGCTGTTTCACCTCGCCGCCTGCGCCAGTCAGGTGCGTGACATGCATTTCATGTTGCAGAAGGAAGTTATCGAACGCATGGTGGCTGCCCCCGGTGAAAGCGCCTTTGGCCGCCTTTCCGTCATGCTCCAGTATCGCTTCTGGCTGGAATGGCTGATTGACGTTCCGCCAACGGCCTTTGATCCACCGCCCAAGGTCGATTCAGCGGTTGTGCGCATGATTCCGCGCCCCTGCGACGACTTGTTGGCCAGTGACGAAGCCCTGCTTTCAAGCTTGGTCGGTACAGCCTTTGCTCAGCGGCGGAAGATGTTGCGCAACAATCTCAAAGGGATTTTCGATGATGCAGCATTTGCCGAGTTGGGTATCGACCCGACGCGGCGTGCAGAAGATCTGTCTGTCGAGGACTATGTCCGCGCCGCCAACTGGTTGGCCGCGAGAAAAAAAAAGGCGGCACGCGAAGGCGCCGCCTGAATCTCTCCGTGTTTGCATCCGTCACCTGGCCAGGCAACGGATGCGTGTTTCGAGAGAGGAGGGGAATGGCGTTGCAGATTATTTTTTCATCGGGCAGGTATTCATGCCCAGCAGGTTGTAGGCCGGGCACCAGCCCATCAGGCCAGTGGCCAGCGGGACAAGGCCGATCCAGCCCCAGATGCCCACCGTTCCTGTAGCCGCCAGGCCAACAAGAACGACGCCCGCGCCAATGCGCGCAATTTTGTCAAAACCGCCGACGTTTGCTTTCATGATGGTCTCCGTTGAGATGGGTTGTCCCGAATTCGGGCGACGGAGAAATAATAAGTGATTGCTAATGTACGGTCTGTAACCTGGGTCACATAGCCTCACATTGCGCAGTTGAATCTTGGGGTCAGCTATCCTGCGTTGAATTGTCGGCCAGTCGGCCGAGTCCTCTGCGGTCGAGGATGACGATGTGCTCGCGACCAAGACTGACCAAGCCCTCGGCAGCAAATCCCTTGAGCAAACGGCTGACAATCTCACGGACACTGCCGAGTTCATCGGCGAGTGCCTGGTGGGTCGTCTGAATTTCATCACCGCGAGCAAGCAGGAGCCGGGCAAGGCGTTGGTCCAGGCGGTGGAAGGCGACCTCCTCGACCAGTTCCATGAGTTCGGCGATGCGATCGGAAAAGAGATGGAAGACGAAATCGCGGAAGCCCCTGTCTTCGGCAAGCAATTTTTCGAAAACCGGTATCGGCAACACCAGCATCGTCACGGCAGATTCCGTTTTGCCGCGCGCCGAGTAAGGGGTTTTGCCCAGCAAACAACTCGAACTGATGATGCACGAGTCACCAGGGGCAACACGATAGAGCAGCATTTCCCGCCCACAGGCCGCCGCCTTGACGACCTTGATACTGCCATCGAGTATCAGCGGAAACCCGTGGCAGGGTTGTCTCTCGGCAAACAACTGCGCCCCCGCAGGCAAATGCATCAGTGACTCCGGGCGGAGCAGGGTGGTCAGTTCTGCAGGAGCTAGCCCCGCCAGCGCGGGGTATAAGGCGAGCAGCCTGTCGACGGAGAGCGGGGTCATGTGCGCAGTTCGACTACGACCGGCGCGTGATCGGATGGGCGCTCCAGCGCGCGTGGCGCCTTGTCTATGCGGCAATTCTGGCAGACAGCAGCGAGCGCCGGCGAGAGCAGAATGTGGTCGATGCGTAGACCGAAATTTCGACGGAAAGCCATCATTCGGTAATCCCACCACGAAAAACTTTTCTCGGTCTGCTCGAAGAGGCGGAAGGCATCGCTCAGGCCGAGCGCTGCGATGGCCTGAAAAGCCTCACGTTCAGCGGGTGAGACATGGATTTCTTCCTTCCAGTCGGGGTGCGCATCGCGCGGCTCGGGGGCAATGTTGTAGTCACCGAGGAGGGCCAGCTTCGGGTACTGCCTCGTTTCAGTCTGCAGCCATGCTGTCAGTGCCCGCAGCCACGCCATTTTGTAGGCGAATTTCTCCGAACCAACTGCCTGACCATTCGGGAAATAGCCACAGACGACACGAACATCCCCTATCGTTGCTGCAATCACGCGCTTCTGCTCGTCGGCAAAGCCGGGAATGCCGTAGGCCACATCATTAGCCTTTTCACGCGACAGAATGGCAACCCCGTTGTAGGTTTTCTGTCCGCTGAACACTGCATGGTAGCCTTCTGCTTCAAGCTCCGCTGCTGGAAAGGCCGGGTCTTCCAGCTTCAATTCCTGCAGGCAGAGAACATCCGGTTGCTCGCTGGCAAGCCAGTCGATGACATGCGGCAGGCGGACCTTCAGCGAATTGACGTTCCAGGTGGCCAGCTTCACTGCGCAAAGGCGCCCGAAGGCTTGCTACCGAAGGCGGCTGTCTTGGGGTAGCCGGCAAGGTCAAGCAGGTTGTTCCAGCCTGCAGCGTCGAACCCCTTGCTGCTTTGCCGACCAACCGTCACCGTCGGGACAAACCCTTCACCGCCCGTCAGTTTCTTGAGTTCTTCCATTTCCGGGGTATCGGCCTGGACGATTTTTTCCTGGAAGGGCGTGCCGCGGCTATTCAGTAAATTGCGTGCCTGCTTGCAGGCATCGATACAGTCGGCCGAGGTGTAAAGAATGACTGGAAATTTCTCGGCAGCCATGCGCAGCGCGAAGGATTGCTGGCGTTCGTCGCCGGCGACGACGCCATCTCTGGTTCCAAGTGGTTTGATGCCCGGTGGCGGTGCCTGATCGGAATAGATCGTGCTCCCCGTCTTTGGATCCTTCCACTGGTACATGGTCTGCGCCAGCGCCGGCAAGGCCGCAGCGATGGCGAGCAGAAACAATAGCTGGGTTACGATTTTCATGCGTATTCTCCGCGCAAAGACTACGCGTTGATCATACCACTGTGCCGTAGCATGGCGTCGGGACTGGGCTCCCGTCCACGGAAGGCCTTGAAGGAATCGAGTGCCGAACGCGCACCGCCGACTGACAGGATCTCGTCGAGGAAGCGGCGTCCGGTTTCCGGGTCGAAGGGGTTGCCGGCTTCCTCGAAGGCCGCGTAGCAGTCGGCCGACAGCACCTCGGCCCACTTGTAGCTGTAGTAACCGGCCGCATAGCCGCCGGCGAAAATGTGCGAAAAGCTGTTCGGGAAACGGTGCCAGTCGGGCGGGAAAACGACGGCCACTTCGTTGCGCACCTCTTCCAGCAATTGCAGCACACTGCGGTCGCCATCGCCGCCATTCGGGTCAAAGTCGTTGTGCAGCAGCAGGTCGAAGAGCGAAAACTCGATCTGGCGGACAGTCTGCATGCCGGCGAGGAAATTCTTTGCCGCCAGCATCTTGCCGAACAGTTCGCGCGGCAAGGTAGCGCCGCTGTCGACGTGCGCGGTCATGTCCTTGAGCACGTCCCATTCCCAGCAGAAATTTTCCATGAACTGTGAGGGCAGTTCGACGGCATCCCATTCGACGCCGTTGATGCCCGAGACCCCAAGGTCGCCGACACGCGTCAGCATGTGGTGCAGGCCATGGCCGGTTTCGTGGAACAGCGTCGTCACCTCGTCGTGGGTGAAGGTGGCGGGCCGCAGTTCCCCATTTCTTCCGCCAACCGGCCGCGAGAAATTGCAGATGAGGTAAGCCACCGGCGTCTGCACACCCGCTGCCGTCACCTTCCGGGATTGCGCATCGTTCATCCACGCCCCACCCTTCTTCTCCTCGCGAGAATAGAGGTCAAGGTAGAACTGGCCGATCAGCTCGCCCTGACGCTCGATACGGTAGAAGCGGACATCCTCGTGCCACACCGGTGTGCTGTCCGGCTTCACCTGTACCGAGAACAGCGTCTCGATCACACGGAACAGCCCGGCCAGCACCTTTGGCTCGGTGAAATACTGCTTCACCTCCTGGTCGGAAAACGCGTAGCGTTTTTGCAGCAGTTTTTCCGAGACCCAGCTCATGTCCCAGGGTTCCATTGCCTCCAGGCCGAGTTCGGCGCGGGCGAAGGCACGCAGTTCGGCGACATCCTTCTCGGCAAAGGGGCGGGCCTTTCTTGCCATCTCGCGCAGGAAGGTGAGTACCTGCTCCGGTGATTCGGCCATCTTCGGCACCAGCGAGATTTCGGCAAAGTTTCGGTAGCCGAGCATGGTTGCTTCCTCCGCGCGCAACTTCAGCAACTGGCGGATCAGCGGCGCGTTGTCGAGTTCGGCCTTGCCAAACTCCGAGGCGCGCGTGGCATAGGCGCGGTACATGCGGGCGCGCAAGCCGCGGTGTTCTGCATACTGCATGACCGGCCCAAAGGAAGGCGCGTGCAGCGTGAAGCGCCAGCCATTGACGCCGGCCTTCTCGGCCGACGCGCGAGCCACTTCGATGGCGTCGGCCGGCAGGCCGGCGAGATCGTGTTCGTCAGTGATCACTTCGGTGTGAGCATTGGTCGCATCGAGCAGGTTTTCAGAGAACTTGGCCTGCAGCGCCGCAACTTCTTCCTGTATGGCCTGGAAACGGGGCTTCTGCTCCTCCGGCAGTTCGGCACCGGAAAGGCGGAAGTCACGGATTTCGTTGTCGATGATGCGCTTGCGTGCCGGCGTCAGCGTTGCGTATTCCGGGCTGGCGGCGAGTGCCTTGTATTTCGAGAACAGTGCCAGGTTCTGGCCCAGTTCCGAATAGAAGCGTGTCACTTCCGGCAGCATGTCGTTGTAGGCCTCGCGCCAGGGTGGGATGTCATTGACCGAATGCAGGTGGCCGACGATGCCCCAGGCGCGGGATAGATGTTCGATGCCGTCGGAGAGCGGTTGGGCGAAGTCGTTCCAGGTTGCGGCCAGCGCCGTGCCGGTCAGGCGTTCCACCAACTCGCGACTTGTCGCCAGAAGTTCGGTGATGGCCGGGCGCACGTGTTCGGGTGCAATGACATCAAAGCGGGGCAGTCCGGAGAAATCGAGCAGCGGGTTGTTCTTGTCAGCAGTCATGGCGGCATCCCTGAAAAGGCAACGGGCGGCCAAGCCGCCCGTGTTGCGTTGATTCGTGTTGCGTTGGTGCGAGTTAGGCCAGTTTGTGGCCGGTAAGTTTCTCGTAGGCTTCGCGGTACTTGGCCGCAGTGCGCTCGACGATGTCGGCCGGCAGGCTCGGGCCGGGTGCCGTCTTGTTCCAGTCCAGCGTCTCCAGATAGTCGCGCACGAACTGCTTGTCGAAGGACGGCGGGTTCTTGCCTTCCTCGTACTGGTCGGCCGGCCAGAAGCGCGACGAATCCGGGGTCAGCGCCTCGTCGATCAGGTGCAGCGTGCCGGCCTTGTCGATGCCGAATTCGAACTTGGTGTCGGCGATGATGATGCCCTTGGTGCGGGCGAAGGCCGAGGCCTCTTCATACAGTTGCAAAGAGACGCGGCGGGCCTGGTCGGCGAGCTGGGCGCCGCTGATGCCGGTACCGTACAGAGCGTCCGCCAGCACCGTCGCGCAATGTGTTTGTGACTGCTCGAAGCTGATGTTTTCGTCGTGCTCGCCGATGTCGGCCTTGGTCGCCGGCGTGAAGATCGGCTGCGGCAGCTTCTGCGCCATTTTCAGACACGCCGGCAGTTTGATGCCGCAGACGGCGCCGGTGGTCTGGTAGTCCTTCCAGCCGGAACCGATCAGGTAGCCGCGCACCACGGCTTCGATCGGCAGCGGACGAAGACGCTTTACCACCACGGCGCGGCCGCGCACCTGGTCGCGCTCTTCCGGGGCAACAACCGATTCCGGATCGACACCGGTCAGCTGGCCGGGAACAACGTGGGCCAGCTTGTCGAACCAGAAGTTGGCGACCTGCGTCAGCACCTTGCCCTTGTCCGGAATCGGATTCGGCAGGATGACGTCGAAGGCCGACAGGCGGTCGGAGGTGACGATGAGCAACTGCTCGTCGTTCACGGCGTAGATGTCGCGTACCTTGCCGCGCGAAAGTTGCGGCAGGCTCTTGATGGAGGATTCGAAAAGCGGAGCGGTCACGGCAGGGTTCCTGAAAGTGAGAGCAAAGGGTGAATTATAAATTAATGCGCGTTCTGGGCGTTTTCCTCGGCAGCCAGTGCCTTGCGCATGCGGCGGATGCCGAGGGCAACGACGGCGGCAATGACCGGGATTGATGCGGCGGCGGCGATTTCAGGCGACAGCGTTGGCAAAACCGATTTGTTGAGGCCCTTGGCCAGATACTGCACGAGTTGCGAGCCGTAATAGGTGATGGCTACCACCGACAGGCCTTCGACCGTCTCCTGCAGCCGCAGCTGCAGGCTGGCGCGGCGATTCATCTGCGTCAGCAGTTCCTGGTTCTGGCGCTCCAGCTCGATATCGACGCGGGTGCGCAGCAGCGCACTCTTGCGGGCGATGCGGGTGGACAGGTCGGCTTGGCGGCCGGCGATCGAGTTACAGGTATTCATCGCCGGCGCCAGGCGGCGTTCCATGAATTCTCGAATCGGCGGAAAGCCGTTCAGGCGCTGCTCGCGCAGATCATCAACGCGCTGCTGGACCAGCCGGTAATAGGCTGCGGCAGCGCCAAAGCGGTAGGCGGTGCGAGTTACCGACTGCTCGACTTCGGCGGCCAGCCGCGTCAGCCTGGCCAGCAGGCGGCGTTCGTCTTCCGGCGTGTCGGCGACGCTCATGGCGTCCATCAGTTCCGACAGCTCTCTCTCGCACTTGCCAAGAAAGCGGCTGGTTTCCTTGGCCGCCGGAAAGGCGAGCAGGGCCATCATGCAGTAAGTCTCGATTTCAAGGAGGCGCTGCACGGTGCGACCTGCCTGGCGGTGGCGCAGGTGTTCATCAATGACGGTGAAGCGGGAAAAGCCAGCGTGCAGTTCAAAATCCGAGATGACCCAGGCGGCGCCTTCGGCAACGCGCGTGGCGACCACGGCTTCTCCGGAACGGGCGATACCGTCGAGCACCTCCTCCGGGGGGTTCTGCGTTGCGGAACAGAGTTCGATGTGGCTGGCGGCAATGACCTCGCCGGGAATGCCGGCCACCCAGTCAGCAGGAAATGCAGCGAGCGCTGTGCTGTCCGGGGTGTCGCCGGCAATGCGGCGGCGGAAAAAGGTGTAGCCGGAGAACTCGGTGTGGCGTTCCCACTTCAGCCTCAGGGCGCCTGTATCGAGCACCCAGTGGTCGCCGTCGACGACCGGGCAGACTTCGGTGCCGAGCGTGGAACAGAGCTGGGCCAGATGCGTGCGCTCATCGGTGGCACTGCCCCCCGTGTGCGTGACGGCGAGGTAGCTGATCCATTCCGGGCCGGGAATGGCGATCGGCGGCCGCGAGTGGATTTCGGCATTCAGCCGGTGGCGAAGGGGGTGTTCTGCGAGCGGCAACATAGTGGCTGAAAAAAAGAAAACGGCACCGAGTGTAGCACCCGGTGCCGTTCCTAGGCTCTTGATTACTTTACGATCTGGTTCAGTTCGCCCTTGGCGTAACGCTCGGCCATCTTCTCCAGCGTCAGCGGCTTGATCTTGCTCGCCTGACCGGCGCAACCGAAGGCTTCGAAGCGGGCCAGGCAGATCTTCTTGGCGGCTTCGCGCGCCGGCTTCAGGTAATCGCGCGGGTCGAACTTCGACGGGTTTTCGAACAGGTAGCGACGGACGGCGCCGGTCATCGCCAGGCGGATGTCGGTATCGATATTGATCTTGCGCACGCCGTGCTTGATGCCGTTCACGATTTCCTCGACCGGCACACCGTAGGTTTCCTTCATGTCGCCGCCGAACTCGCGGATCTCGGCCAGTAGTTCCTGCGGTACCGACGACGAGCCGTGCATGACCAGGTGCGTGTTCGGGATGCGAGCGTGGATTTCCTTGATGCGGTCGATGGCGAGGATGTCGCCGGTCGGCTTCTTGGTGAACTTGTAGGCGCCGTGGCTGGTGCCGATGGCGATGGCCAGCGCGTCGCAGTTGGTCTGCTTGACGAAGTCGGCAGCCTGGTCCGGATCGGTCAGCAGTTGCTCGCGCGTCATGTGACCGTCGGCACCATGGCCGTCTTCCTTGTCGCCCTTCATCGTTTCCAGCGAGCCGAGCACGCCCAGTTCGGCCTCGACCGAGACGCCGATGGCGTGCGAGAACTTGACCACTTCGCGTGACACGGCGACGTTGTATTCGTAGGACGAGGTGGTCTTGCCGTCGGCTTCCAGAGAGCCGTCCATCATCACCGACGAGAAACCGGAGCGGATCGCTGCCATGCACACCGCCGGGCTCTGGCCGTGGTCCTGGTGCATGACGATGGGGATATGCGGGTAGGCTTCGAGCGCGGCCAGGATCTGGTGGCGCAGGAAGGGCTCGCCGGCGTACTTCCGGGCGCCGGCCGAGGCCTGCATGATGACCGGGGCGTCGGCCTGATTGGCGGCCTCCATGATGGCCCACACCTGCTCCATGTTGTTCACGTTGAAGGCGGGCAGGCCGTAGCTGTTTTCAGCGGCGTGGTCGAGAAGCTGGCGCAAGGATACGAGCGGCATGATGTGACTCCGGAAAATCAGGGGCGGCGCCGGCTGCAAACCCTGCGCCGCGATTGCGGGGAAGCAGCTATTTTATCGCGAATCGAGGTCGAAACGGCGGTGGGTGGCAGCGGCGTCCTGGGCTGTGCGCAGGGCTGTCTTGAGGGCTTCCGATCCTTGTCCCTGCTCCTCTCCCCACTGCTCGAAATAGACCAGCTCGTCGAGCGGCAGGCGCGGGCGCCAGCCAGCGGCTTCGAGTTCGGGTTTCTCGTGAAAATGGCTGACCTGGCCAAGGCATAGATAGGCGATCGGGATGATGCGTTCCGGCAGCCCGAGAATTTCTTTCAAGGCCTGCTGGTGGAAGATGCTCACCCAGCCGACGCCCAGCCCTTCGGCACGCGCCGCCAGCCACAGGTTCTGTACGGCACAGACCGAGCTGTAGATATCCATCGCCTTGATGTGCGTGCGGCCGATGACTACCGGGCCGGCGCGGTCGCGATCGCAGGTGATCAGGATGTTTACTGGTGATTCGAGGATGCCTTCGAGCTTCAGCTCGCGGTAGATTTCCTGTTTTGCGCCCTCGAACATTTCGGCGGCTTCGGCGTTGGCTTCGGCAAATGCGGTGTGAATGCGCTTTTTTACGTCAGCATCGCGGATCAGCACGAAGCTCCACGGTTGCATGTAGCCGACCGAGGGGGCGAAGTGGGCGGCGGTCAGGATGCGCGCCAATACGTCGTCAGCAATTGGTTCCGGCAGGAACTGGCCGCGCACGTCGCGGCGGGAAAAGATGGCCTGATAGACCGCGTCGCGGGCGGTGTCGGCAAAATGATGTTCGGCCTGGTGGCCAGATGGAAGTGCTGCGTCGTTCATGGAGTCCCCTTCTGAACAGGCGAAGGCGGCCGCTTGTCCATGCGGCCGCAACAAGGGCTCCGGCCGGTCTTCTGACTCGGGTTCATCCGGCAGGGGCGCCTTCCCGAAGCCGATGCTTCAGTGGCCAAGGCCCTTGCCGTCCCCCTTACAGCGCTGGGCACGTCGCGGAATTTCACCGCCTTCCCGATTCTCCTGCGTGAGCAGGCACCGGAGCCAAAAAAGCGAAACATGGCCCCGTCAATCGAGGCCGGTGCGGATTTTAGCAGGGGATTGCCGATCAGGGCGGTGGGTGCGCACTCAGTGCTACTCAGTGCACCACTGAGTCGGGTGTGCCGGCCTTGCTTGCGTGGTGCCAGCGGTTGCGACCGCCGGCCTTGGCCAGGTAGAGCGCGCGGTCGGCTGCTGCCGTGAGGGCTTCTACCGAGTCGCCATCGCCGGGGTATTGCGCGATACCGATACTGATTCCGATGCGGGCAACACCCTCCATCAACTCGAAAGGCGCGCTGAGGGTATCGACAATCTTGCCTGCGACATGCGCCGCGTCACCCATCGCCTGTACCTGCATCAACAGCAACGCGAATTCGTCACCGCCGATTCTCGCCAGCAGGTCCTCCTCACGCAGCACGGCAGTCATGCGCTGGGCCACCTGGCGCAGCAGTTCATCGCCGGCGGCGTGGCCGAGCGTGTCATTGACCGGCTTGAAATGATCCAGGTCGAGATAGCACAGGGCGAAGGCATTTTTGTTCCGATTGGCATGCACCAGCGCTTGCGCGACGCGGTCGGCAAAGCGTGTGCGATTGGCCAGGCCGGTCAGCGGGTCGAAGTTGGCGCGTTGCCAAAGCTCGTTTTCACGAATCTTCTGGTCGGTAATGTCACGGCTGACGGTGATGTAGCGCACCACCTGGTCGCGGGTATCGCGGACAGAAGTGACCGTCTGCGAGCTGCAATATTCCTCGCCTGACTTACGGCGGTTCCAGTAGCGCCCTGACCAGTGCCCTTCGCGTTTCAGCTGTCGCCAGAACGCGCTGTGAAACTCGGCATCGTGCTGGCTCGAGCGGAGAATCCTCGGCGTCCTGCCGATGACGTCTTCGCCGGCATAACCGGTAATGCGTGTAAAGGCAGGGTTGATACGGACGATAACGCCCTGTGCGTCAGTAATCATCACCGCCTCATACATGTTGGCGAGGATGCTTTCCGACAGTGCCGATTCGGTCAGCCGATCATGCTCGTCACTGCGGTCGGTGATGGTCAGCGTTGCGCCGCTGACCATCTCGCTGTCATCCCTGACCACCTTGATGCTCACCTCCAGCCAGGCGGCGTCACGGTCGTCCGGCCGGGTCAGCCAGACGCCGTCGAGGTCGCAGCCACGCTTGAGGCAGAAGGCACGGATCGGGTCGGCGTCAGCCAGCGCCGAGCCATCTTCGTTGGTCAAGGCGAAGCCGGCCCTGGTGATCACCGAGGTGAAACGATGGCCGCGCGCATCTGGCAGCCAGGCGCGGGCGGCGACATTGGCAAAGCTGATGCGGCCTTCGAGATCAAGCAGCAGTACGCCTTCCTTCATGCTTTCGAAGACCTTGCGCGAGCGGCGGATTTCCTTGCGCAATGCACGGTGTGTCGTCTGCAGCTGGTGCGAGGCGTTGCGCACAACGAGCAGGGTGATTACCAGCAGCAGTGTGAGCAGGGCTGCCGAAAGGTAGGCGTTGTTGCCCGGTGCCGCCGTCTCTTCGCCGGTTGCGTTGCTGTGCACCAGTGCGACACCCCAGGCCGCAACGATAATCAGCGTGGCAACTGACTGATAAATGCGCCAGAGGCCATGCGGCGAGAGTCTGGGCATTGTGCGGGGATTAGATTCCTGTCGGCCGCGTGTGCTCGCCGACACAGACGATCTTCAGCGTATTGGTGCCGCCGGGCGTGCCGATCGGCTCGCCGATGGTGAGCACGATCAGGTCTCCTTTTTCGACCACTCCGCTGTCAATCAGCAATTGCTCCGCATCGAAAAGGAGCTCATCACGGTCGGTGTGTGTCTGCTTCATCAACAGTGGATAAACGTCGCGATAGAGGCACATCTTGGTCTGCGCTGCCGGCGAAGGCGTCAGCGCGTAAATTGGCACGCCGCAGTTCAGGCGGCTCATCCACAGCGCCGTAGACCCCGACTCGGTCAGTGCTGCGATGGCCTTGACCTTGAGATGGTGCGCCGTCCAGATGGCGGCCATGGCGATCGACTGATCGATGCGGGTGAAGACACGGTCGAGGAATTCTCGGTCAAGGGTGACCTCATGCGATTTCTCGGCTTCCAGGCAGATGCGGGCCATGGCCTCAACAGTGTGGATCGGATATTTCCCGCTGGCCGTTTCTGCCGACAGCATGACCGCATCGGTTCCGTCGAGCACGGCATTAGCCACGTCGGAAACCTCGGCACGGGTCGGCACCGGTGACAGGATCATCGATTCCATCATCTGTGTTGCTGTGATCGCCAGCTTGTTTCGCTCGCGGGCCATACGGATCATTTTTTTCTGCAGCGCCGGTACGGCCGCGTCGCCAACTTCGACAGCGAGATCGCCACGAGCGACCATGACACCATCGGAAGCATCGAGAATTTCATCGAGCGAGGCAACGGCCTCGACGCGTTCGATCTTGGCGATGGTCAGGGCATGGCCGCCGGCAGCACGCATCAGCTGGCGCGCCATGTACATGTCGGCGGCACTCTTGGGGAAGGAAATGGCCACGTAGTCGACACCGATGCTGGCGGCAGTCTTGATGTCGTCCATATCCTTGGCGGTCAGTGCCGGTGCGGAAAGCCCCCCCCCCTGACGGTTGATGCCCTTGTTGTTGGACAGTTCGCCGCCGTGGCGGATAACGGTATGAATTTCAGCGCCATGGACACGCTCGACATCGAGCACGATGCGACCATCGTCGAGCAGCAGCACGTCGCCACCCTTGACGTCCTTCGGCAGGTCCTTGTAATCCAGGCCAACGCGCTCAAGGCTGCCGGCAGTACAGTTGGAATCGAGAATGAAGCGTGCGCCGTTCTCCAGCATGACCTTGCCTTCGGAAAACTTGCCAACGCGAATTTTCGGGCCCTGCAGATCGGCGAGGATGCCAACCGGGCGGCCGACGCGGTCAGCAACTTCGCGCACCGTATTGGCGCGGGCAACGTGGTCTTCGGCGGTGCCGTGCGAAAAATTGAGGCGAACGATATCGACGCCGGCACGAATCAGTTTTTCCAGGGTTTCGGCGTCGTTCGAAGCGGGGCCGAGGGTGGCTACGATCTTGGTATGGCGGGTCATGAGCAGTCCTTGGTGAGTACGCTCATTCTAGCCGTGGCGGGGCGAATCAGGAAATGTCCGGCGGCATCCTGGCCGGCTTCGGAATCAATGCGGAAAGCGGTACGGGCTATCTGCTTCTTTCTTCCCGGGCGCGCAATTCGAAGCTGCGCTCAATCTCGCTGAGTGGCAGGCCAAAGCGGAACTCCTTGTCCAGGGCTTTGAAGAGCGGCATCAGATGCAGACCGATGGCACCAAGTTGCACATTGGCGGTGTCGGGGCAGTAAAAGCGCATAAATTCGTTGAAAAATTCGGTGTTGAATCCGAACCCCGGGTCCGTGGCGTCGTCAGCGACAACGCGGTTGCCGCCGGCGTGTTGCGCTATCAGCAGGCGTTTTCTTGCCAGTTCCATCAATTCCTCGGCGCCCATGCCGCTATCTGCCGGGATGCCGGCAATGCCGACGCTGACAATCAAGTGAATCGGCTCTCCGGCAATCACCACCTGGCTGTTGGCCAGGCCGCGACAGACGCGCTGGGCGAATGCCGTACAGCTCGCCAGGCTGGTGCCCGGTGAGATGATCAGGCAGTGGGAGTCGTCGTCGCAGCCGATACTGTCGCTACTGCCGATCTTGGTGCGCAGGACCTGACACAGGCGCTTGGCGATCGAGGTCAGGGTGTCCTTGCCAAAGCGTGCCGCCAGTTTGTCGGCGTCATCAAGGCCGAAAGCGAGGACGCCAACCATGCCGGAAGTGCTGGCCTGCTCGGCAATGACCTGTTCCAGCTGACGTGGGAGATCGGTGCAACAAAGGATGGGGGCGCAAGTCTTTTCGTCCGCTCGTTTCAGTGGGGCGTTGCGCGGAATGGCCGACGGGATGGTCTGCGTGTCGGCAAAGCTCAGTGCCAGTTCCCAGTTCACCAGGCGGCCGATGCGATCAAGAATCTTCTCGCGACTCATGCCACGGGTAATGAAACTGGTGACCCCTTTTTCTCTTGCGAGTTGGCGATCTTCCTCGGTTTCATGGTCGGAAATGAGCAGCAGGAAGGGGATGTCGCAGAGTCGGCGCAGTTTGCTGATCCGCAGCCGGGCGAGCAGGTCAAGTCCGCTCAGGCGGGGGAGCTGGGCGCCAGAAACAACGGCGATGATGGACGAGTCAAGAACCAGCGACTGCCATGCAGATTCGCCGTCTGACTCTTCCCTGACCTCGTAATGCTCGCGCAGATGTTTTGCGAGCGTGGATCTGACGACCCTGGACTGGTCGACGACCAGTACACGGCGTAATCCCTCCTCCATTGTGTCCTCCCTTCGCTCTTTGTCGAAGAGTAAATTTATTGCCTTGCAGGCGGGCAATTGTCGCTTATGTTATTGCGTGAGGCAATCCTCGGGGCTGCTGCGAGCGGTGTGCTGCGGGTGGGATCAGTTTTTCTTTTCGTCCTTCGCGCGCTCTGCGCAACGGTACTCCATGTCGTCTAGCGGCAAACCAAAACCGAGGGCTTCATCCAGCGCACGAATCAGTGGCATCAGCTGCAGTCCCAGCGCCCCCATGGCGATGTTCGACGGCGAAGTCGAGCAATAGCGCGAGAGGCTGAACAGGTAATCAGGCGTAAAGGCAAAGTCCGGTTCTGTCTTGTCGCTTGCGACAACGCGGCTTCCCCCCGCTTCCTGGGCGCGCTGCAGACGATCGTTGGCCAGCGACAGCAAGCCTGCAGCGCTGGTGGTGGAATCAGCGGGTACGCTGGCGACGCCAGCGCTGGCCTTGAAATTCAATGGTGAGCCGCCGATGGAAATATGGCTCTGTGCGAGTCCGCGACAAACTCGCTGCGCGAACGCCAGGCAGCTGGCATGGCTTGTTCCGGGGGTAACGATGATGCATCTGCCGTGTTCGTCGCAGCCAATGCTGTCGCCGCTCCCGACCTTTGCCTGCAGAATCTTTCCGAGGCGCTTGGCGATCGTCAGCAACGAGCGCTGCCCGTAGAGGCCCGAGACCGATGCCGCATCATCCAGCCCAAAGCTGATGATGCCGAGCGTTCCCGTTTTCATCGCAATGCCAACCAGTGCGGCATCGATGCGCGCGCGTAACTCGGCAGTGCTCAGCGGAGTCCAGTGGGTGCTGTTTTCTTCGCGCTTCAGCGGTTGATTGTGCTGAAGTGCGGTCGGCATGATCTGCGAGTCGGTGAGGTTTGTCGCGAACTCCCAATTCACCAGGCGCCCGATGCACTCGAGGATGTCTTCCTTCGACATCTCCCTGCTGACGAAATCGGTTACCCCGCGCTCCGCGGCCATCCGGCGGTCTTCTTCCGATTCGTTGCCGGAGACGAGTAGAAGGAAGGGGATGTCGCAGATCCTGCGCAGCTTGCTGATTCGAATCTTGGCCAGCAGGTCCAGGCCGTTCAGGCGAGGCAGGTTTGCGCTGGAAATGACGGCAATGATCGACGCGTCGAGGACCAGTGCCTGCCAGGCGGCGTCGCCATCGGCTTCCTCCCGGATTTCGAAATCATCCCGAAGGTGTTTTGCGAGAGCGGACCTGACAACCTTCGAAGGGTCGACAACCAGTACGCGGCGTAATCCCTCCTCCATTGCTCCCTCTCTTCGCTATTATTCAAAAAGTGTGAATTATTTCCTTGTCAGCGTGCGATTCTCACCGATGTTGATGCGCCGGGCAATGCTTTGTTGCGCACCCTTTGGCTGCATGTGCCTGGCGAGGCGATGCAAAGACATGGCCAAGGCTTTGAATGCCCCGACGGTGGATGGAAATGACCAGGCGCTACGGCATGTTGCGCAAGCGCTTTTCAAGCAAGCCACCAGGTTCCCGTACGAGTTCATGGCGATGGCGATGGCGATCGCGGCCTTCACCAACGCGGGCGATAGGTTCTGACAATGGTGATTTGCTGTCCTGATAAAACACTTTTCAGGGCGACATGAATGAATTGGCAGCCACAGCACCTGCCCGGAACAGGTTTGTCGCATTCAAGGAACTCATGCGGCAATTCCATTTCATACCTGTTAAGGATGCGATCACCTGCCCATTTCGGCCGTAACGACACTTCGTCCCAGGCGCTTGGATTAACGTCAGCGCCGCCCAGCGTGATGGAGGGATCCATGAAAACAAGAACGTCTCGCGCCCTGATCCAGGGTGTCGCTGGCCGCTCAATCTACGGGAGGGGCTTGCTCCCCTGTCTGCCTCCGCCCGGTAGCGGGTGCCGCCTGCGCGCGCAATTGTCCAAGGGCAGCTGCGGAGGCCGGTGACATGGAAAGCTTCGCCTTTTTCCTCCCTGCGTGGCCGCCTGCGGTCAGCCCCCTGCTATGGATCGCGCTGGCGGTGATCGGTGCCGCATTGGCCGGAGAGTTCGTGCGCCACCAGCTCGGCTTGCCGAGAATCACGGCCTATCCGGTTGTCGGAATGCTGGTGGCTGCGCTGGCTGGGGAGCAGGTGGTGGCCGAAAGTAGCGAATGGCTGCAGCGCGGGCTGGACGTGGCGTTGGCTATCCTTCTTTTTGAACTGGGCAGCCGTGTCGATCTGCGCTGGCTTCGCCATAACCGTTGGCTGCTGGTGACCAGCCTGTTCGAATCGCTGGCGGCATTTGCCGCCGTGTTTGCCGTCTGCCGCTATTTCGACCTGGCCGTCGAGGTGGCGGTGCTGCTGGCGACGATTGGAATGGCGACGTCGCCCGCCGTCGTCGTCCGCGTGGTTGCCGAGAGTGGCGCCCAAGGGCAGGTGAGTACGCGGCTGCTGGTCCTCAGCGCGCTGAATACGATCTACGCCGTCGTCGGGGTTCACCTGGTCATGGGCGGGCTGCATCAGCGCTACAGTGGCGACTGGCTGTTGGCGATCACCCATCCGCTCTATCTGCTCGGCGCCGGCCTGGCGGTCGGCATGCTGCTGGCGATGGCGGTCAGCGCCCTGCAGCGTTGGCTGCGCCTGCGCGACGAATATGCCTCAATCATTCTGCTTGGCCTGGTCTTGCTGACCATTGGCGTTATCGAGGCCCTACGCTTGCAGGTCACCCTGTGCATGCTCTTCGCCGGCCTCGTCCTGCGCAACGGAAAGCACCGTGCGTGGGTGTTTCCCCGCCATTTCGGCTCGGTTGGCGGCGTTCTGGTCGTGCTGTTGTTCCTGGTTGTCGGCATGCAGATCCGGCTTGAGCATCTGCTCGTCGGCGGTGGCATGGCCATGGCGCTGATTGTCGCCCGTAGCCTGGCCAAGCTCGCTGGTGTGCTGCTCTTGTCGCGGCCAGCCGGTATCAGCTGGCGGCAGGGACTATTGCTCGGCTTCGCACTGTCGCCGGCGGCGGGGCCGGTGATGGTGGCGGCCAGTGAGTTTGGTTTGCTCTATCCGGAATTGCAGGGAAGCATGGTGCCAGTGGCCATGAGTGCAGCGGCGATCATGGAGCTGGCGGGGCCGGTGATCGTGGCGCTGTGCCTCAAGTGGAGCGGGGAGCGCCATGACTGAAGCTACGCAGCATGATTTGCCGGAATTTTCGCAATCCGCGTTGCTGACGCTGGGGATTGAACTTGAACTGCAGATCGTCGGCAGCCAGGATTACAACCTGATCGGCGCGGCCCCCGATTTGTTGCGCGAAATGGCCGGACGCACGCATCCCGGTGACGTGAAACCGGAAATCGTCGATTCGATGATCGAGCTGTCGACCGACATCTGCCAGGATTACAGTGATGCGGTCAGCCAGTTACGCAGCATCCGCAACGAGCTGGTGCGCCAGGCCGACCGGCTCGGCATCCTGCTTTCCGGCGGCGGTACGCATCCCTTCCAGCACTGGGCGCGCCAGGCCATTTTCGATGCCCCGCGCTTTCACCACCTGTCGCAGCTGTACGGCTATCTGGCCAAGCAGTTCACCATTTTCGGCCAGCATGTCCATATTGGCTGCGACAGCCCGGATCAGGCGCTCTGGCTGCTGCACGCCTTCGGCCGCTACATTCCCCATTTCATCGCCTTGTCGGCTGCCTCGCCTTTCGTGCAGGGGAGCGACACTGGCTTCCAGTCAGCGCGCCTCAATTCCGTCTTCGCCTTTCCCCTCAGCGGACGGGCACCGTTCGTTCTGCACTGGGAAGAGTTCTCCGCCTACTACCGCAAGATGGTGGCCACCGGGGTCGTCAAGAGCATGAAGGATTTCTACTGGGATATCCGGCCGAAACCGGAGTACGGCACCATCGAGTTGCGCGTGATGGATACGCCGAGAACCGTCGAGCGGGCGGCGCAGATTGCGGCCTATGCCCAGGCACTGGCCCGCTATCTGCTGGAAGAAAACCCGTTTTCG
>JBAYVG010000006.1:0-58716 GCA_041674785.1 Rhodocyclaceae bacterium | reverse complement strand
CTGCTGGCATGAGATCGACCTCGATACCGCCACCTGGATCATCCCCGGCGAGCGTGACCGGGCGCGCGGCCTGCTGGGCATGAAGATGAAGCGGGCCCACACAATCCCTCTGCCCCGTCAGGCAGTGAAGATCTTCCGCGACCTGCATGCCTACTCCGGGGACCGGGATCTGGTATTCCCGAACCGCAACGACCCGACCCGCCCTATCAGCGACGGCACGATAAACAGCGCGCTGCGGGCGATGGGTTACG
This sequence comes from Rhodocyclaceae bacterium, assembly GCA_041674785.1. GTDB lineage: Bacteria > Pseudomonadota > Gammaproteobacteria > Burkholderiales > Rhodocyclaceae > Proximibacter. Next base: position 58,465 of record JBAYVG010000006.1, on the reverse strand, counting down.
TCACCGAACAGGTTAGCGGGCACGGCTTCCGGGCGACAGCTGCATCAGCGCTGGCGGAGATGGGGTTTCGCAAGGAAGTTATTGACCGCCAGCTCAGCCATCAGGAAAAGGACCAAGTAATGGGCGCCTATGTGCACCAAGCGGAGTACCTGGAAGAGCGCCGCGCCATGCTGCAGCAGTGGGCGGATTACCTGGACAACCTGCAGGCAGGGGGCAACGTGGTGCCCATGAAAAAAGCAAGAGCGCGGGGGAAGCGATGAGTCACGATGGGAACAGTGGGAACAGTGGGAACATGGGCAAGGAACCCTTGGAAATGCTCTATATAGATGTTCCCAGTAAACACTATATCTACTGGGAACATGTTCCCACTTCCCGCGCTCTTCGCCACCCCGGCGCCGGTTCTTTCGCTCTTTCGCCTGCCCCCTTCCATCTGTGGCGCGAAAGATTCCTGCCGGCGCCACCCCGGCTGACTGGTGGTACATCACGTGGAGGAATTCATGGATAGCCCTTTTGAGTACGTCGAATGCCCTTGGGGTGATTTGATTTATGGCACCAAGGCGCAGCTTCAGCAAATTGGTATCGGTATTGGTCTTGCATTCCCCGGCGATGTGGGCGGCCCGAAGCGCAAAATGACGACATTTGACCCACGCGGCTTCAAGTGTTCAGTTACGCTCAATCACTGTGGTGAAGTGACAGTTTTTTCTGTGAGCATCCCGTTCCCCGGTAGAGAAGAGCAGCCAACTGGGTGCGGCGACTGGGTGACATTTGCACTTGGCGTTCAACGTAGGGAGTGCTCGTGGGCTGACGAATACAAAGGAGAGGAATGCGCGCTTGTCGCGGCGGGGCTGGTGCCTTCCGGTTGGTTTCCGGGGCGCCCTGGCATGCGCAAAGTTTGCGTAACGATTCTTCCAGACGGTTCCCTGCCCATTGGGGTGCCAACATCGCCTTGTACCGCAGCGCGCACGGCTGGTGCTAAGTGCATAAAGAGAAGTTCAGAGTCGGAATTTTGCGTCAGCGTCAAACTGCCCAACGATATCGCGCATGCTCGCAGCGCTGCAGTCCGTCGTGAGCACATAGCTTGGGAATTGAGGATGGCGGCCCTTCTGCGCCCACCAAGGATAGACGGGCCTCTCCGTGCAGCCATAATTCGGGCTGCAGCAGATCGGGGAGCCGGGCTGCAGCTGGTGTGGTCAAAACCCCGATTCGTGCCGGCCTTTGTCCTACCGCCTCAAGGGCCATATGGCCGCTAGGCGATTTGGCCGCGAAGCTTTTGCATCAGGGCGTGATGCAACTACATTCCCAGCCGATGCAGGCAGGGCTGTGGATAACTCGGCATAATCCGGGCAGTGTGCGGCTGCCTATTTTTTGTGCAAAACGAGAAACGGACGGAAAGCCTTGCGCAGTGTAGTTTTATGCCATTTTGGCACAATAGTTATGCACAACGAGACGCGCGCATAACGGGCATTATGTCAAATTCGGCACACCCAATATGCAATGCTAAAATTATTTTGCACAATTCAATTTTTGTCCTATGATCCTTCCATTCTCGCGCGCGCGAGACAAACCAATGAGGCAACGATGACGGGTGAAGAATTCAAGCAGGCGCTGGATGGTCTGGGGTGGAAGCAATCTGATTTTTGCCGCAAGACGGGTATCCATCGCAATTCGGCGAGTGGCTGGGCCACCGAGGGGGCGCCCCAGTGGGCTGCGGAGTACCTACGCGCCATGCTGGCGATCAAAGGGCTGTACGCGGCCTTCATCCAGCCGCCACCCCGCGAACGTCAAAACACTTCCGCCGCTACGTCGCGCGATGAGATAGCCACGAACTAATCCATTGGATTACAATCGAACACAGTGCAAACCATCGCCGAAACTCCCGAATACATCCGCCGTGCCGAGAAGCTGCTAAGCGACGACGAGCGGCGGGATGTGCTGCAATATCTGGCAGCCCATCCCCGTGCCGGTGACCTCATGGAAGGCACGGGCGGGGTGCGCAAGCTACGCTGGGCGCGGGGCGGTCGTGGCAAAAGCGGTGGCGTACGGGTGATCTACTGCTTTCACAGCGACACCCTGCCGCTCTACCTGCTGACGCTCTTCGCGAAAAACGAGCGGGCGAACCTGAGCAAGGCGGAGCGCAACGCGCTGGCGGACCTGGTGGGCATTCTGTCGGCAACACGGAACAAGGAGTAAGAACTATGGGCAAGGCATTCGAGAGTATCAAGCAGGGGCTGCAGGAAGCCATTGCACACGCGCAAGGCGAGGCGAGCGCAGGCGTTCGGGTATATCGCCCCCACCCCGTTGACGTTAAAGCGCTGCGCAGTCGCGTAGCGATGACACAAGAACAGTTCGCCGCCCGCTTCGGTTTCTCGGTGGCGACACTGCGCCACTGGGAACGCGGCGACCGAGCCCCGCAAGGGCCGGCGCTGGTGCTGCTGAACGTGATTGAGAAGAACCCCAGTGCGGTGCTGAACGCGCTGGCAGCATAAGGGTTTCGCCGGGCCTAGGTTTGGCCGCCGAAAAGCCGGAAACCCTTGCCGGCTTGGCCCTGGCGAATTCATCAAGGGGCGCACGAAAGGGGTGCGAGATGGACGCGTTCGAAGACTTAGCGGCAGTTGGCGACATCGCCGAATTGGAACACATCACCAACCTGCTGGAAGAGGCGGCGAAAGATGGGTCTGGGCCGCTTGATGGTCTGACCGGTTGGGAATCCCATCTTGTGAAGCGGCTGGGGCATCAGGACGGGCAGTCAAAAAAGATCGTAGAGGCTGCCCACCCCGGCCTATATGCACGCACCTGGATTGCCGAAGTGTTTACGAGGCTGTACTCCACCCTAGATGCGGTTACCGAGAAGCCATATCAGCTTGCTGGCGAGCTGCAAGGCATTAAGCTCGATCTGCACAAGGTCCATATCGCTGCCCATGTCGTTTTTGACGACCGGCTGCGAAAAGAACTGATAGCAGATGCTACACGGGTCGGCAAAGCTGCGGGTGCAGCGGAAGCGAATAAAATTCGCAGCGAGCAAGCAGCGCGCGCAGTAGCGTTCCGCGAAGATCAGAGGGACCGCGCCGATTTTGCTGCATGGATTAAGCCCTTTGTCGCCGAAGGAAAGTCGGCACGTAATGTGACCGAATTGAAGACGTGGGATGGATACAGCATAGGCGCATGGTGCGAATACCCAGCCACTACAATCAAGAAATGGGCCTTGGCTGCCGGGCACCCAAAATTCAGGACTGGACGAGCGTCTAAAAGTAGTACCAAGCGCGGTAAATGATACTTTAGCGCTGACAGCACCTTATTTAGTGTAGGTCGTCTGCCCCATATTCGTTCTGCGCGCTGATGCGCTTTTACAGGACGAATGGACATGACTAACAACCCGCAGCAATCCTCCGGCACGGCCTCACCCGCCACCGTCGCCGCTCTCGAAAAAATCCCCGCAGCAGCTCGCCGCATGGGAATGTCAGTTAGCCAGTTCTATCGAACGGCGAAGCGTGACGGCCTGCGGATCATCAAGGTTTCCGAACGCTCCTCGGCAGTGCCGGAAGAAGATGTAATTGCGTGGATTCAGCGACGCGTTGCAGCTTCGCGGGGGGGCGCACGATGAGTACCGACAACTTTGACGAACAAGTGCTCGCGGCAATGGACAAGGCAAGCGAGCGGGGTTACACGTTGCAGACCTTCATCGAAACCGCTGCAACAATGATGAGCGATACACCTCAACAAGCTGTTGCTTTAGAGCGTGATCTGCGCAGAGACGGAAACTTGTTTGCCGCCCTGGTACTCGCTCAGGCAATCCTCGATGGTGCAGACGTATGCACCGCGCGCCTGGAGCGGATCGCCGACACGCTTGATGATCTGGTGGAAGCGATTGAGCGCACCACAGAAGGCGGCGAGGTGTCGGGATGCTGACCACTGACGAACTACTCGCTCACTACGCCGAGAAGGCCGGCGCCGATACAGCGCGCCTGTTGGAGCGTGCGATTGAAATCGTAGCTGCACAACTAGAAACGAGCTGTGAAGTAGCGCCAGCTGAAAGGCCGTGGGCACAGCACCGCTCCTTGGAGATCGCGGCGAAGCGCTACCCTGAACTGGTCGCGGCCGTGCTCAATGCCAACGCTAGACTCTACGTCGCCCAAATCGTAGCCATGAATCGGCGTGGAGCTGCTAGTGGTGGATAACCAGTGGATAAAGAAGGTTGCCGCCGCCGCCCTGGCGCAATTCGATGAAGCGATGCAGATCCTTGGCCTTGGCGGCGGCAAGCGGCAGGGCAAGGAATACCTGCCGCTAAATCCGAACCGATCCGACCAGACGCCCGGATCGTTTTCGATCAGCATCGATTCGGGCGCATGGATGGACGGCGCTACGGGAGATAAGGGCGGCGATCTGGTCTCGCTCGCGGCGTATGTGTGGGGCGTGAAGCAGGCGGAAGCCGGCCGGCGCCTCGCTGCACACTACGGGATTGCCGTGCCGGACGCACAGCAGCGTGCTACACGCGATCAAAACGGGGTGGGTAAGGTGGGTGTGGCGACCGCCCCGAAAAAATCGCCCGTAGCGAATGCACCAGCGGGTGACATGTGCGTGATTCCGGTACCGGACGATGCGCCGCCACCCCCGGCCGCACATCAGCGCCACGGGCGCCCGGTGAAGCGCTGGGCATACCGTGATCGAGACGGCCGAGTGTGCTTCTATCACGACCGCTACGAGCCGCAGGGCGAGCGCAAGCAGTTTGCCCCGCTCACCCTGTGGCGACCCTCTGCCGGCGCGCTGCGCTGGCAGTTCAAGGCGCCGCCCGCGCCGCGCCCGATCATGAATGCCGACCAGCTTGCCCAGCGCCCTGGCGTGCCAGTGCTGATCGTGGAAGGCGAGAAGGCTGCCGATGCAGCCGCGCTGCTGTGGCCCGGTGCCGTGGTGGTGTGTTGGCAAGGCGGCGCGCTGGCGGTGGAGCGTGCCGACTGGTGCCCGCTTGCCGGCCGTGACGTGGTGCTGTGGCCCGATGCTGACGAACCCGGCGCCGCATGCATGGAGAAGCTGGCGCGCATGCTGCAAGGGGGCGGGGTGGATCGTCTGCGCCGCATCGATCTGGGCCAACTTGCCCAGGTTGCCGGCCGCGATGGCGATGGTACGCCGACACTGGCGCCCGGTGAGCCGCTGGCCGTAGGTGACGACGCTGACGACCTGGTGAAGCGTGGCTGGGAAGCCGATCACTTTGACCTGATGCTCGCCCACCCCGGCTTCCTCATCGATGCCGAGGCGCCGCAGGCGCGCATGCCAGTCGATCAGGGTGAGCCGGCAAGTGGCGGCCAAAATGCTCATGGAATATTGGCTTCGCGTCGTTTTTCATTGGAAGGGAGCGGCGTCTATTTCATCGAACCGGAGAAGTCGCCGCGCTGGGTCTGCCCTCCGCTGGAAGTGGTTGCACTGGTCCGTGATCCGCATGGCGAGGGGTGGGGGAAGCTGGCTCTTTTCAAAGACCCTGACGGTGTGGAGAAGCGCCGCATTATCCCTGATGCCATGCTTTCGGGTGACGGCACGGAGCTGGAGCGCACGCTGCGTGGCGCTGGCCTCAAGGTGGCGCCGGCAGGCAAGGCGCTGCTGCGGCAATACCTGATTGAATCGGCGCCGGTAGCACGGGCACGTGTAACAGATTGCACCGGCTGGCACGATTGCAGCGATGGAGGTGTGGCATTCGTTATGCCCTCTCATGCCTTCGGTACAAGCGCCGAAGAGTGGCTATTCCAGACAGACGCGCCGGGGGCGCATGCCTTCGGTGCACGCGGTTCGCTGGCTGGGTGGCGCGAGGAAGTAGCCGCCCGTTGCGTCGGCAATTCGCGCCTGGTGTTCTCGGTGTGCATGGCCTTCGCATCGCCATTGCTGCGCGTTGCCGGTGCGGAATCGGGCGGCTTCCACCTGCGCAGCGGCAGTAGTGATGGCAAGACAACCTGTCTACGTATTGGGGCTTCGGTGTGTGGCGGCAGCGAATACATGCAGCGCTGGCGTGCAACGGATAACGCGTTCGAGGGAGTGGCACTGCGTCACTGCGACGCGCCTCTGTACCTGGATGAAATTGCCCAGGTGGAACCACGTGTCGCCGGGGAAACCGCCTACATGCTCGCGAACGGTGAAGGCAAAAGCCGTGCCGGCAAGGATGGCGGGATTCGGGCGAAGGCGCGCTGGCGCCTGCTGTTCCTCTCAGCAGGTGAAGTCGGGCTGGCGCAGCACATGGGCGAGGCTGGCAAGCAGACGAAGGCGGGGCAGGAATTGCGCCTGGCGGAGATTCCGGCCGATGCCGGCGCAGGCCTTGGCGTGTTCGAGGATCTGCACGGCGCCGCGAACGGCAGCGAGTTCGCCAAGGAACTCGATCGCGCGATCAGTCGTCACTACGGGGCGCCGTGGCTGGCCTTCATCGAACGCCTCACGAGTGACGACGATACGCTAGGCGAGCAGCTGCGCGCAGCTTGCAAAACTTTCGAGGCAAAGCTGCTCACCGATGCGGCTGCAGGTCAGGCACGCCGCGTGGCGGCACGCTTCGCACTGGTGGGCGCGGGCGGCGAGCTGGCGACGAAATGGGGAATTACGGGGTGGCAAGCAGGCGAGGCGATGAGCGCTGCTAGCGCAATGTTCGATGCCTGGCTGTCGAATCGTGGTGGCGAGGGTAAGCACGAAGAACGCGAGGCGCTGACACAGGTGCGCACTTTCCTGCAGCGCTACGGCGAATCGGCCTTTACCGACTGGAACCGCCCTGCCGCAGTCGACAACCACGCTCCAGTGCGCAGCGATCGTGCCGGCTTCCGTCGTTGCGATGACAGCGCCGCAGACGGCGCAGAGGTGGAATACCTGGTGTTTAACGATGTGTGGCGGGAGCGCGTCTGCAAAGGCCTTGATCCTGTATTCGTCGGCAATGTGATGCTTGATCGCGGCTTCGTGAAGAAGGCCGAGCGCGGCTATCACGGCAAGGTCAGGACGCCAGAGGGGATGCACAGAATGGTGCGCATCCTGCCAGCCTTCCTGGAGGCGGAGTTCTAGGCTATGGACTGGGATGCGCTGATACCCCACCGGCAAACGGGAGCTCCGGAAACGGTGCCGGAATCCACGACCCACCCCCTTGACTGGGAACAGTTCCCACCAAAACCGGGGTGGTGTTCCCACTTGGGCAGGGGTGGGAAAGATAGCAATACCAATGCGTTAGGCGAAGTGTTCCCACTGTTCCCGGTGTTCCCATGTTCTGAAACGAGGCAGGGTTTAGAAGGTCATGAGAAACACGCCGGGGGGGGCGGGGCGCCCGGATCAGATTCGCGCCAGAAATGGAGGGTAATCGATGCTGGAGACAATCGTCGCACCTGTCGCCAGTGCCTCAACCTTGAAGAGCGCTCCTGCACTGTTGCACGCCCTGGTGGTGTGGTGTCGGCCCGCCGCTGGTACGAGCCGGCATCCGACATTCTGCAGCGTTGCCCAGGGTATCGGCCATGCCAAGACGATCCAGATCAGCGGCCCGGTGCCGATCGCTGGCCGGGGTTGTGGCCCCGATTCCATCATCAGTCAAAGAGTCAGAGAGGGGAGTAAGCATGCCTGTTTCACCACCCAAACCCTGCCGGCATACCAGCTGCGGCAAACTCGTCCGCGATGGATCGGGCTATTGCGCCACGCACCAGTCCGATCGCAATCGCAATAAACGTCACGGTTCGGAAGGCCGTCGTAAGACCGGTCGCAGAGGTGTTGAGGATCGCGAGCGCATCAGGCGCCGCGATAACGGCCTTTGCCAGGAGTGTCTGCGTCATGGGCGAGTGATGATCGGAACGCAAGTCGACCACGTTATTGCCTTCGAAGATGGTGGTGACGACTCCGATGAGAACAAGCAACTCCTATGTGATATGTGTCATTCAGAGAAGTCGAGGCGGGAGCGTGCAGCAGGGAGGGGGAGGTAAATCTCTGGGCCTCCAAGACTGGACACCGGTCGCTTAGGTGGACTTTTTCGTGCGGGAGTATTGAGGGAGGGGGGGGTACCCCTTTGGTGTTGAGTATTTTGCACGGGTAATTGATAAAATCCCCCCTAGTACCATGCATCTGGGGGCATTTTTGGGGGCACATTTTATAATTCTTTGCCCTCGGCTTTAGCAGCACAAGGCCTGCAGGCCGTTGTTGTATTCCTGTCGAGGGACCAAATCAAAGCCCTCGCCGGGCCCGATTTCACGCCACATTCATTTGCGGACAAAAACCATGGCTTCGTCAGGTTCTCGTCGCTGGCCTCTCCGGATTCTCCTGATCGTCATTGCGATCGTTGCCCTGCTCGGCGGCGGTCGCTATTTCGCCACGCAGAAACTGGAGCGGGAAATCAAGGCAGCGCTCGGGCCGAACAGCCAGGTCAGCCGCATCGAAGTCGGTTTCTCATCGATCACACTGACCGGCATTCGCATTGAGGCCGACAAGGGCTGGCCGGCCAAGGACGAACTCAGCGCCGAGCGCGTCGTGGTCACTCCGGACTGGGGCGCGCTGCTCTCACGCAACATCCGCATTTCCAGCATCGAGATCGATGGCGCTTATCTTTCGATGCTGCGCCACAAGGACGGAAAGTTGCTCGTCCTCCCCTCCCTGTTGCAGCAGGCGCCGGAGAAGGCAGGAAAATCCGAAGCACCGGAAGTGCTCATCGGCACCATCAACCTGAGCAATGCCGCCGTCGATTTCTACGATGCCTCGGTACGCCGGCCAGCACACAAGCTGCGCCTGGAAAAGACGCGCGTGGCGATTGGACAGCTACGCCTGCCAGCCTTGACCGGGCAAACGAGCATCGACGTGGACGGTGTGGTCAAGGGCGTCAATTTCGACGGCAAGCTTTCGGTCAATGGCTGGGCTGAACTGGCCAGCCGTGATTCGGACATACAGACGAAGCTCGCCGGCGTCGATCTGGTGACCTTTCAGCCCTACCTGATCAAGGCGGCTGAAACCGGTGTAAAGAAGGGCTCGCTTGATCTCAACCTGAAATCAACCGTGAAAAAGAAACGCCTGCACGCCCCCGGCAGGGTGACCTTGAGCGGCCTCGAGCTGGCAACGGGGGGAACCTTCATGGGCATGCCGCGTGAAGCGGTCATCGGGATGATGAAGGACAAGCAGGGGCGCATCACCGCCGATTTTGTCCTGCAAGGTGATATCGACGACCCGAAGTTCTCGCTCAACGAAAATTTCATGGCGCAAGTCGGCAGCGGTACGGCCAAGTTCCTTGGTATCAGCCTGGAAGGCTTGGCTACCGGCATTGGCAGCGCAGGTGGTGCAGCGGTCGAGGGAATTGGCAGCGCCGTCGGCAAGCTGTTGGGCGGCAAGAAATAGACCTGGCAAAAGACATCGCCAACACCACGACAATCCCTTCAACGACGCCATCCGCCAACCACAGATGCCTCCCAAACAGCCCGACTACCCCAGCCACGACATTGATATCAGCGAAGAGGACGGCATTCGCTACCTGCATTTCGGTTCGGAATGGATACAAGGCGCCATGCGTATCCGTCGCCCGTGGGCGCTGGAGCTGGCCTATACGCGGGAAATGATGGCCGGCCTGCTGCTGCGCGATGCGCCGTGGCCGCGTAATGCCCTGCTCATCGGCCTGGGGGCTGGTTCACTGACCAAGTTCATCTGGCGGGGGCTGCCGCAGACAAAAATCACGGTGGTCGAAATCAACCCGCAGGTACCGCTGATTGCCCGGCAGTACTTCAAGCTGCCGGAAGAGGACGAGCGCCTGAAGATCCGTATCGCTGACGGCGCCGATTTCGTCATTCGCGACAAGAAACGCTACGACCTGATCCTGGTCGACGGCTTTGACCATAACGCCCGTGCCGGCGTACTCGACACGCTGCCGTTCTACCTCAACTGTCGGGCCAGATTGAGCGATAACGGGATCCTGGCCACCAATCTGTTCCGAGGTGCGCGCGGTTTCACGACCAGCGTCGGGCGTATCCGGGATGCCTTCGACGCGCGTTGCCTGGTTTTCCCCTCCTGTGACAGCGGCAACGCCATTGCCATGGCGGTAGAGGGCCCGCCAATAGCCGTTTCGCTAGCGGAAATGCGCACCCGCGCAGCGGCACTGAAAAAAGCAACCGGGCTGGACCTGGCGCCAACGCTGACCCGCCTGCAATTGGCAAAATCCTTGCCAGAAGCCATGCTCCACCTGTAATTTTTTTGCAGGCATGGATATTTTTTATAGTCGCCATTCGCAGCTTGCCTTTCGCGACTGAGCAACTAACCTTAACGGATACCGCACCCACAAGCGCCGACATGCAGGTTCGGCGTATCCCACAAAGCGGGCAGACACTCACTTGTTAACGCATGCTGCAGCAGATTCAGACGGGGCCACCCCGCGTGCAGCGTAGCCAAAGGAGAATGCCCATGCTCTGCCTTGATGACTGCCTTGATTTCTGTGATCTGGATAACGACGAAATCGAAGCGATTGCCGAACACGAACACGTACCTGTAATTGTGGCCGCCGAGATTGGTTGCGAGTTGCTGAAAAGCAACGAAGGTGTGGTGAAACTGCACACCATGATTCTCGACGATATTGAAATCGCGCTTGAACACGGCCGGACGGAACATGCCGGCGAGCTGGCAATGACCTACCAGCATTTCCAGCGCGCTCATCCTTTACAGGTTTCTCAGGTCTCCTCCCTCTGAGGAACTGCGCCGGCCCCAAGCCGGTCGGGCTCTCGATGGCTGCCCCTTCAGCCTCGGGAGCCCTCTTTGTTTCTGCCCCCCCCGCACAGGCCAACGTAGTTTCCGCCAGCGTCTTGCGGCCTTGGCGTTCAGGCTTGCCCGGCACCCTTCCTTGCTGATTTATCGAACCACCGGAGCAAGGTTTGGAAGAGCAGATCGGGGTCGACCGGCTTGGCAACGAAATCGTCCATGCCGGCATCGTTACAGCGCTCCCGATCTTCCGAAAAGGCATTGGCCGTCATCGCCAGAATGATCGTGTCACGCCCGTTGGGCAGTGCGCGAATGCGGCGCGTCGCCTCCAGTCCATCCAGCTTCGGCATCTGCAGATCCATCAGGATCGCGTCATAGACACCCTGTTCGACACGGCTCACAGCCTCTTCCCCGTCGCCGGCGACATCCACATCGAGCTTCAGATCTGCCAGAAGTTCGAGGGCGACTTCACGGTTGATGAGATCGTCCTCGACCAGCAGAACACGGCGGCCGGCATGGTTGCGCAGCAGGGACGCCTCTGCCGATCCGGGCACCAGCGCGGCCACTTCCGGCCGACTGGCCATCCCCCCCTCGGCATGCCGGGCATCCTTTTTCAGGCGCGCCGTAAACCAGAAGATGCTACCCCGGCCCGGCACGCTCTCGACACCGATTTCGCCCCCCATCAGTTCCGCCAGCCGCCGGGTAATGGCCAGGCCAAGGCCGGTGCCGCCGTACTTGCGGGTGGTTGATCCGTCCGCCTGTTCGAAGGCGCGGAACAGACGCCCCTGCGTTTCCTCATCGATACCGGGGCCGGTGTCCTCAACCTCGAAACGCAGGCACGCCGAGGTGGCGTTTTCTTCCAGCATGCGCAGACGCAAGGTGACCGTTCCCTGTTCGGTAAATTTGATGGCATTGCCCGCATAGTTGAGCAGTGCCTGCGTCAATCGTGTGGCATCACCGCACAGCCCGCCAGGCAGCACATCCATCTCGACCACCAGCCGGAGGCCCTTGGCCTGTGCGCGCTCGGAGAGCATCGAAACGACGTTGTCGAGCAATGCAGCAGGAACGACGGGAACGTCTTCGAGGACAAATTTGCCGGCCTCGATCTTCGAGATATCCAGAATGTCATTGATGATGCCAAGCAGATGCTTGGCAGCAGCATCGATCTTCTCCAGCCGCTCGGACTGCTTTGCCGGCAACGAATCCTCGCGTTTCATCACATAGGCCATACCGGTAATGGCATTGATCGGCGTACGGATCTCGTGGCTCATGTTGGCGAGGAAACGGCTCTTCGCCAGACTGCCGGCTTCCGCCGCATCACGGGCGCGTTCGAGGTCGGCATTGGTTTCGCGCAAATCGCGTGTGCGTTCGGAGAGCAGGCCTTCCAGGTTTTCCCGATGCTGTGCCAGCTCGCGGTTGTCGCGTTCGATGGCCGCAGCCATGGCGTTGAAGGAAGAACCGAGCGAAGCCACCTCATCAACACCTTCGACCTGGCAGCGCGCGCTGTAGTTACCGCTGGCCAGTTGTTCTGCAGAACGTTCGAGCTGCGCCAGCCGGCGGGTGACAAAGCGGTTGATCAGCGTCCCCAGGAGCAGCAACAGGGCGACATAGCCACCGAGGCGCAGCGAAAATTGCTGCCACCATTCGGCATAGGCACGTTCACGCAGTACGGAAGTCGGCAACTTGATGCTCATGACCCCGCGCAGGTCACCAAGCTTGTAGCCATAGGCCGCGTCGTAGTTCTGCGCCACTGAAGCCGGTGCCGCCGAGCGCTCACCATGACATTGCAGGCAGTAGGGCTCGATCCAGATCGGTGCGGTGTAGTGGTAGAACGACTTACCGGCGGCGTTGCGTATTTCGGTCAAGCGTTCATCGTCCTGCGGATTGGCACGAAAATGTGCCATCGCTGCCAACTCGTCGGCATCAGCCTGGTTGCCGGGATTGCGCGGCCGATCGGTGACATTGTTGAACGAGAGGCCGGTATCGCTCCAGTTCGGAAAATCGGCAGCAATACGCGACAGTGAATGGGCGGGCAGAAAACCGATGGTCTGCTCATTGACCGGCAGGCCGCTACCAAGGAACTGCTGGTGATAGATGCGACGCATGGCCATGAGCATGCCGCGCACAGTTTTCGCATCCTGTTCGAGCTCGGTACGAATGCTCTCCTCGATCATGCTGCGGCCGACAAAAAAATCGCCGACCGTGATAAGCAGGATCATCAGTGACGCCAACAGCCAGACTCTTGCCTGCAGCTTCATTGAAAACACCCGGTCGATAGGGAAAAAGTCACCGGAGCAGCCTGTTTACCGCCCCGGCGAGCCTTCTTCTTTATACCGTCATTCGCAGGCGATGGCCATAACTCAGCTCATGCCATGCGCCAAAAAAGTGCATCGCTGACGACGCTCAGGCGGCCTGCTTCTCGTCGTGTGCCTGCTTCTCGTAAAGAAAAGAGAGCACTGCCGCGCGATAGTCGATGTAGCGCGGGTCGTGCGCCAGCGCCAGCCGGTCGCGCGGCCGCTCGAGATCGACGGAGAGAATCTCGCCAATGGTTGCTGCCGGGCCATTGGTCATCATCACGATGCGGTCTGAGAGCAGTACCGCCTCGTCGACATCGTGCGTGACCATGACCACCGTTGCCTTCGTGGCAAAGCAGATCTTCATCAGCTCGTCCTGCAGCTTCGCCCGGGTCAGTGCGTCGAGGGCGCCGAAGGGCTCGTCCATCAGCAGCACCTTCGGCTGCATGGAGAGCGCACGGGCAATGCCGACACGCTGCTTCATGCCGCCGGAGATTTCGTGTGGATACTTCTGCTCGGCATGCGTCAGCCCCACCAGCGCCAGCGCCTCCTGAGTGCGGAACTTGAGCCTCGCTTTGCCCTCCTTGGCGGCAAAGACGCGCTCGACCGCCAGATAGACGTTCTCGAAGCAGGTCAGCCAGGGCAGCAGCGAGTGGTTCTGGAAGACCACCCCACGCTCCGGCCCCGGGCCGGCGATCTCGCGACCGTCGCAGATAAGCACGCCGTCGGTGGGCGTGGTCAGCCCGGCGATCAGGTTCAGGAGCGTCGATTTGCCACAACCCGAGTGACCGATGAGCGCGATGAATTCGCCCTTCTCGATATTGAGATCGATATCGCGCAGGGCGATGAACGGGCCCTTCTTGGTATCGAAGCGCATGCCGACATCGTCGATTTGTACGAATTTTTTCATGGTGTCATTCCTTTTCCGGTTATCCATCTCCCCCGTCACCCCGACGAAAGCGCCCCGTAGGAAGTACCCTTGGGGTACCGGGGTCCAGTCGCTGCGGTGATCTGCCCACCGACGGCCGCACTGGATTCGGGCTTTCGCCGGAATGACGGGAGCCTGGTTACTCGTAGCTGAAACGTTTGGCAATCGCGACCAGCATCTGCTCCAGCAGCAGACCGACGATGCCGATGACGAAGATAGCGATGATGATGTGCTCGACCTTGAGGTTGTTCCACTCGTCCCACACCCAGAAGCCGATGCCGACGCCGCCGGTGAGCATTTCTGCGGCCACGATAACCAGCCAGGCGGTGCCGATGGACAGGCGGATGCCGGTCAGCATGTACGGCAGCACTGCCGGAAAGAGGATCTTGGTAAAGATCTTCCACTCCGAAAGATTGAGCACGCGGGCCACGTTCATGTAGTCGGAAGGCACGCGCATCACGCCCTGCGCCGTGTTCATGATCATCGGCCAGATCGAGCAGATGAAGATCGTCCAGGTCGCCGCCGGGTCAGCCTTCTGGAAGACGAGCAGGCCGATCGGCAGCCAGGCCAGCGGCGAGACCGGGCGCAGCAGGCTGATGATCGGGTTGACCATCGCCGACAGCGTAGCGAAGCGACCGAGCAGGAAACCGAGCGGTATGCCGATCAGTGCTGCGATGCCGAAGCCGATGGCGACACGCTGCAGCGACGACAGCACGTTCCAGCCGATGCCCTGGTCGTTCGGCCCGTTCGAGTAGAACGGGTCGGCGAAGAGTTTCACCGCCGCATGCCAGGTCTGTACCGGACCGGGAAGACTGCCGCCGGCCGTGAAGGTGGCGAGATACCAGATGCCGATCATCACGGCGATGCCGATGACGGGCGGCAACACTGCCCGGGCCACGGCGTTGAAAAACTCGCCGCTGCGCCCCGACGCCCTGGCGGGCGATGTGGCCTTTTTCTCGGGCGGGGCTACCGCTGCCACGGATTTGTCCGCCACGGCACCAGCCACTTTCCCGGCCGGCGGTGGCTTCAGCGATGGCTCGTTGGCCGCCGCCGACCCCCCCTTGTCGAACGCAATTGCTGTCATGACCGTTCCTTTCTCAGACCTTGACCTTGAAACCGGCGGCATACTTCTTCGGGTCCTTGCCGTCCCAGACAACACCGTCGATCAGCTTGCTCGTGCGCATGTCGCTCTTCGGCACGCTGATACCGACACGGGCGGCTGCCTGCCTGTAGAGATCGACCTGGTTCACCTTCTTCGCCACCGCCAGGTAATCCGGGTCATCCTTCAAGAGGCCCCAGCGTCTGTGCTGGGTCAGGAACCACATGCCGTCGGAGACGTAGGGGAAGTTCACCGCGCCGTCGTTGAAGAACTTCATGTGGTTCTTGTCGTCCCAGCTCTTGCCGAGGCCGTTCGAGTAGCGGCCGAGCATGCGCTCCAGGATCACGTCGGTATCGGTGTTCACGTAGGCCTTTTGGGCGATGGTCTCCGCCGTCTCGCGGCGGTTGGCCAGCGAGGCGTCGATCCAGCGACCGGCTTCGATGATCGCGCACATCATCGCCAGCGCCGTCTTCGGATACTTGGCAACAAACTCAGCGGTGGTGCCAAGCACCTTCTCCGGGTGATCGACCCAGATATCCTGCGTCGTCACCGCCGTGAAACCGATCTTGTCGATGATGGCGCGGTTGTTCCACGGTTCGCCGACGCAGAAACCGTCCATGTTGCCAACGCGCATGTTGGCCACCATCTGCGGCGGTGGCACGGTGATCGTCTTCACGTCCTTGAACGGGTTGATGTCGTGCGCGGCCAGCCAGTAGTACAGCCACATGGCATGCGTACCGGTCGGGAAAGTCTGCGCAAAGGTGTATTCACCGGGCTTGGCGGCGATCATCTTCTTCAGGCTGGCGCCGTCGGTGACACCGGCATCCTTCAGCTTGTTGGCCAAGGTGATCGCCTGGCCATTGTTGTTGAGGGCCATCAGCACCGACATGTCCTTCTTTGGCCCGCCGATCCCCAACTGGACGCCGTAGATCAAGCCGTAGAGCACGTGCGCCGCATCGAGCTCACCGTTTACCAGCTTGTCGCGCACGCTGGCCCAGCTGGCTTCCTTGGTCGGTACGATCTTGAGCCCGTATTTCTTGTCGAAGCCCTTGGCCGCAGCCATCACGACGGAGGCGCAATCGGTCAGCGGAATGAAGCCGATGCGGACTTCGGGTTTTTCAGGGGCGTCGGAACCTTGTGCCCATGCTGCCGCGTTGAGGCCCGGGAACATTCCGAGCAATGAAGCACTGGCTGCTGCCTTTACGAATCCGCGGCGGCTGAGGAGATCGTCCTTCTTGTCCATGATGTCTTTCCTTTCGGGTTGGGGTGTTGACGTCAAAGACATCGCAACCCCCGTGCCAGGGCAGGAAAAACACGAATTGCTGTTTAAAACCAGTTAGTTGATTCATGCATCACGCCATGCTATTAAAATAAATTGCACTATTGCAGTGCAGCAATGCGGTGCATGCGCACCCGCTTGGCGTGAGCGACGAAAAGAAACAGAGGACGGAGAAAGTCAGGCGGAGTGTGACGGCCGGCGCATGATCCGCGCCAGGACATCGCGACCGAGAAGGGTCTCGGAAATCTCGAAAAGTTCGCTTTCTTCAAAACGAACGTGGGCGGTCATCAGCTCGGAAAACCGCAGCAAGACTTCAGCATCGGGAATTTCCAGATCACGCACCAGGCGCTGCAGCGCACGGTGCTCGATCAGGGTGCGCGCTACAACGGCGCGGGCGCCGGCAGCCTCCAGGCGCGGCAGCAGGCACTGCTCTTCCTCGCGGAAATGTGGCAGCAACTCGCTATCGAAAACCGTGCGGACCTTGACGCAGGCCGCATCGATTTCCCCATCGTCGCCGCTGCTTGCCGCCCGTTTGACGTGCAGGGCGAGGCGCAGCGCGGCGTGGTGTTCGCGGGAAAGATCCTGAAGTTCCGGGCAACGTTTCATGCTACCCAGTGTTCTCCTGCAGGAAACATCAGTCCTTGATAGTTATCAAATATTTCCGGTCAGACCGACAGCATAGGCCGCCATGGCCTGCACGATCGCTTCGGCTTCGCCAACCGGCGGACTGAGTATGAAGCGGACATCCGGGTGCGCATTGCGCAGCTCGTCCATCAGCACCGGTACGTCGTTCTTGAGATGGCCACCCTGAGCGATGAACATCGGCACCACGGAAATGGCTTCGTAGCCTTCCTGCACCAGGGTGCGCGCACAATCACCCAGGTTCGGCGACATGAATTCGAGGAAGGCCAGTTCAACGCGAAGGGATGGATCACGCTGGAGCACGGCAGCGCGTACACGACGCATCGGGTTGGCCCACTCGGGGTCACGGGCGCCATGGGCGAAGAGGATGAGGGCAGATTTTTCCATAGCCCGAAGTTTAGCGCAGCAGCAGCATCAACAACACGAGATTGAACACCAGCGAAAGCGCCGCAACGATCTTCCAGAGACGCAACGGATTGCGCTCGACGAGCGGCATGCGTGCCGGCGCCGCGACCGGTCGCGAGGCACCACGCTCCAGCGCCAGCAGGAACTCCTCTGCCGTCTCGAAGCGCTGCGCCGGGTCCAGCGCGACCGCCTTGAGCAGCAGGTTTTCGACCCAGGCGGGGATCTCCGGCCGCCAGCGCGTCGGCGGCACCGGCTCACCGAATTTCGGGTGCTGGAATGGCTCGATCTCGCCATACGGATACTTGCGCGTGAGCAGATGGTAGAGCGTCACCCCCGCCGCATAGAGGTCGTGGGCCGGGCTGGCTGGCTCACCGGTGAACAGCTCGGGGGCCATGAAGCTGGGCGTGCCGGGGTTGCCGACCGGCGCGCCCTGCTCGCCCGAGCTCAAGGCCACCCCGAGATCGAGAATGCGCAGCCGGCCATCCTGCCCGAGGTGGATATTGGCCGGCTTGATGTCGCGATGGGCAATCTCCAGACGATGCAGCGAGGCGATGCCCTTCATCAGGCGCACCCCGTGCTGGACAACCTCGGCCACCGTGAAGTGGTGATCGGCGTCGAGCATCTGCTGCAGCGTCGCGCCTTCATGCCAGGTCATCAGAAAATAGAGGCAGCTGCGCTCCTCGCTCGGCACCACTTGCGGAAAGAACGGTGAGATGACGCGCCGCGCGCGCCACTCCTCCATGATCAGCCCGGAGATTTCCTCGCTGTCACCGGTGCACTCCGGCTGCAGGGTCTTCAACACCAAACGCTGCCCGCTGCGCTTGTCGCGCACGCGGTAGAGCAGCGTCAGGCGCGAGTTGTGCAGGACCGCCTCCACCTCCAGACCATCGAGTTCCAGGCCCGGCTTGAGCCTCGGCGGCAAGGGAAGGCGTGCATTGTTTTCCAGGCTGTCGCGCAGATTCTGGTTTGGCAGCGTCAGGGCTTCAACGACCACCGCCGAGGCATTGTCCTGCCCGCCATTGGCCAGCGCGAGGCTGGTCAGCGACGCTGCAGCCTGTTGCGGATCGGGATGAGCAAGCAGCACCTCGACGATGGTTTCCTCCGGCAGTACGCCCCAGACACCATCGGAAAGCAGCACAAAGCGGTCGCCCGCACACAATTCGCCCTCGGCATAGTCGAGCAGCAGGTGCGCATCCAGCCCGACCGCACGCGACAGCACGTTCTTCAGTTCCGGGTGGTCCCAGAGGTGATCAGAAGTGAGGCGGCGGAATTCGCCATCGCGCAGCAGGTAGATGCGCGAATCGCCGATGTGCGCGGTGTAATAGCGCCGGCCGCGCAGCACGACGGCCGAGAGCGTCGTTGCCATGCCGGCCAGCTCGGGGTCGCGCGCCGACTGCGAGAGCAGCCAGCGGTTGAGCGCGGTGACCACCTTGTCGATGGCGCGATGCACCCCCCAGGTGTCGGGCGTTGCGTAGTAGTCACAGAGCAGGCCGCGCACGGTGTATTCGGAAGCCTCGCGCCCGCCCTTGTGGCCGCCGAGGCCATCACCCAGCGCCGCAACGAGCCCCTTGTTGTCGAGTTCCGGCCCGACCGGCGTGACCACGCCGCAAAAGTCCTCGTTCCGCTCGCGCGGTCCGGTCAGGGAGGAATGGCCAACAGCGACGGAAAGGGGCATCAACAACTCCGGAAAACAATACATGGTGAAACATCGGTGCGAAGCCGAGCCTCCGGGCAAGACTTTACGACAGAAGCTGGCCGCCGTCAGGTGCGCAATACAGCGGCTTCGGTTCTAATAGGGGCAAGATCATCCGGAGAAAACCCAAGTGAAGCCGCACCTTTCAGTTCCTTGCCTGGTTCCACTCATTCTCGCTGCCCTGGCGGGGCCTGCCGCAGCCGCAGACGACGCGCAATGCCTGGCCGAGTACAAGGCCGAGGAAGCGCGCATCACGCGCGAGGCCGAACGCAAGGCGGCCGCCAATCCGCCCGGCAACGACACCGGCGCACAGCAGCGGTTGATGGCCGGCGTGCACGACGCGCTGAAGGCTGCCGCCGACCGGGCCGAGCGCTGCAACCGCGAGCGCCATCCGCCACCGCCCGCCGACGCCAAGCAGCGCATGCAGCACTGCGCGAACCGTGCCGACCAGCAGATGCTGGAACTGCGCCAGCGTTACGCCGGGCAGAGCAAACTCTCGTTCGAGGAGCAGACGACGATACGCAACGAGGAAAACCGCATCGCCACGGCGCGCATGGACTGCATGCAGAAGGTGCGCTGAATGAAACACCTGCTCACGCTGCTGCTCACCCTCTGCTGCACCCTGCCCGCCCACGCCGAGGACGCGGCCATCGCCGCCCTCTTTGCCAAGGCCGGCGTCAACGGCACCCTCGTCATCGAATCCGCCGCCGGCGACCGGCGCTTCGTGCATGACGAAGCCCGCGCGCAGAAGCCATTCACCCCGGCCTCGACCTTCAAGATCCTGAACACGCTGATCGCCGTCGAGCACGGCGCCATCACTGCCGAGGCAACGATCCCGTGGGACGGCGTCGCGCGCGAGATGGCGGACTGGAACCGCGATCAGACGCTGGCCGGTGCCTTCCGCGTCAGCTGTGTCTGGTGCTACCAGCTGCTCGCCCAGCGCGTCGGCGCCGCCGCCTACCCGGCGCACATCCGCGAGGCCGGCTACGGCACCCTGCGCGAGCCCTTCGACGTAACGCAGTTCTGGCTCGACGGTTCGCTCACCGTCAGCGCCGATCAGCAGGTCGCCTTCCTGCGCCGCCTCGTCGCGCGCAGCCTGCCCTATGGCGCCAACACCTACGACACCCTGCGCAGCGTCATGCTCGCCGAGGAAACGCCGGGCTACCGCCTGTTCGCCAAGACCGGCTGGGCCGCACGCACCACACCGCGCATCGGCTGGTACGTCGGCTACGTGGAAACCCGCGACGGCACCTGGCTGTTCGCGCTCAACATCGACACGCGCAGCGCTGGCGACCTGCCGCTGCGCCGGTTGCTGGTGCTGGAGGCGTTGCGCGGCAAGGGGCTGATCCCGCACTAAGTGCTCGGGCAGAGAGGTCACAGAGTAGTCCGGGCACATGGGTTACACATTTCGCTTCTTCCACCCCAAAGGGGCTTCGTTTAGCCCCTCTCCCCGACACCCGCCGCAATGAACGGCAAGCCCCTCAGATCTTCGCTGCCGTCAGATGCGCCGCGCCCCACGTCGTGCGCCAGCGCGTCTTGACGCCGGTGAGGCCGACCAGCGCCAGGATGGCCAGGGCGGCGAAGATCAGGAAGCCGGCCTGGTAGCTGCCGGTAAGCTGCTTCGAGTAGCCCAGCGACGAAGCCAGATAGAAACCGCCCACCCCGCCGGCCATGCCGACCAGCCCGGTCATGACGCCGATCTCCTTCTTGAAGCGCTGCGGCACCAACTGGAACACCGCACCGTTGCCCATGCCCAGCGCGAGCATGGCGCAGACGAAAGCGGCCAGTGCCATCCACGCCTCCGGCAGGCCGAAGCTGACGATGCCGAGGAAGATCGCGGCGAACACGTACATCACCGACAGCGACTTGACGCCGCCGATGCGGTCGGCCACGTTGCCGCCGATCGGCCGCACCAGCGAACCGGCGAAGACGCAGGCGGCGGTGAAGAAGCCGGCCATCTTCGGATCGAGCCCGTACTGCGTGTTGAAATAGATGACCAGCGACGAGGCCAGCCCGACGAAGCCGCCGAAGGTGACCGAGTAGAAGAACATGAACCACCAGGCGTCCTTGTCCTTGAGCACCTTCAGGTATTCGGCAAAGGACTTCGGCGGCGGCGCGCCCGGCGCATCCTTGGCCATCGCCAGAAACGCGATGAAGACGATGGACAGCGGGATCAGCGCGATGCCGAAAACGTTGGTCCAGCCATAGGCGGCAGCCAGTCCGGGCGCCAGCAGTGCAGCAAAGGCGGTGCCCGAGTTGCCGGCCCCGGCGATGCCCATGGCGGTGCCCTGATGCTCGGGCGGATACCAGCGCGAAGCCAGCGGCAGCGCGGCAGCGAACGAGGCACCGGCAACACCGAGGAAGCCGCCGAGGATCAGCACCTCCGAATACGAATGCACACCGACCAGCCAGGCATAGGTGAGCGCGAAGAGCACGATGACCTGGCCGATGATCGCCGCCTTCCGAGGTGACAAGCGATCGACCAGCACGCCCATGACGATACGCAACAGCGCCCCGGCCAGCACCGGCACGGCCACCATCAACCCCTTCTCGGCATGCGACAGGCCGAGGTCCGTGGCGATGCCGACGGCCAGCGGGCCGAGCATGACCCAGACCATGAAGGCGAGGTCGAAGTAGAGGAAGGCGGCGAGCAGCGTCGGCGTGTGGCCGGCCTGCAGGAAGGACTTCTTGTCCATGGGTGTGCTCCATTGGGTGAATGCAATGGAGCGTGTATCGCAATCACCGTGCCAGCACGGCAGTCGATTGATTGTTATGGATTTTTACAAAAAGGCTGATGGATGCATGCACCAAGTTTGAGCACGATGGGCGAATGCGGTGCGAGGTTGGATGGTGCCACTCGGGGACAGAGAAGTGGCAGATGGTCGGCCTAAATGGTCATTCGGCCTTGGCTACGGCAACGACCGCAAAGAGTCGGTCACCAGCCACAGACCGGAAAGCAGTGTCATTTGTCGACTTTGATGTACATGTACGCCTCCTCACGATTTTGTTAAGGAGTGCCTGCAACCAAGTGCGGCTATACCCAGCGTAGCCATCAGTCCCGGCATCAACAGCCGGTCAGACATGTCTGGCCCCGAGATCAGCCGGTTCGGTATCGACGATACCACGCGGCGCGCCGTCAGATCGCAGCCAAGCGTCTAAGGTGTCGATCTGCACAAAATGCGTGGGCACCTCATACGGCGGAAACCGCAACCAAAAGTGCATGTCCTTGGACACATAGAGTTCCGTCAGCGAGAACGGCTTTTCCGCAGGTGCTGGCCAGCCCAGCAAGGTCCGCATCGTGTCAGCGTTCTGGACTAAGAAGTCGCGCCTCCGCTCGATTTTTCGCAGTTGGCCGAGTTCGCTACCGCCCCCGAAAATCCGATCCCGAAGTCGGCGTGTGTCCTTCAGGCAGAATGCCGGTTGATTGTACTTGCACTCGGTCGTCAGCCACTGATTCTCCTCTGGTCGGTACGCCAGTACGTCGAAATCACCCACGTCCGGAAATCGCTGCTTCGGAAACCGGTCCTTGAAGTCGATGCCCTTGATAGCGTAAGGCATGGCGCGGGCACAGACTTCGTGCGCACGCTTCTCCAGGCTATCTTCCAATTCTTTCTTGAGTTGACCGACCGCCGCGCGCACCGCAGGCCAGGGGTAGTCGGCCGGCAGATAGCCAGCCGAAATCGATCCCATCCAGATGCGCTTTGCTCGCTCCACCGCCGCCGCCCCCCACAGTACGCGGCCGGCCGGCAGCTCGATCAGTGGCCGGATGGTGTGGCGGCTGCCGCGCTTGGAGTGCTCCCAGACCGGAACATCGTCTTCAACGACATCCTTGCCAATCAGGCGCCAGGCCAGGTCGGGCGCGAGCAGGAGGAACTCGATCACTGCTAATGCGGCCTCCAACGGCAGGTCGGGGTGGGCGACCACTGCTCGCTCCGCAATGGTTTGCCGGTCGCTGACGTAGCCGCAAGCCAGTTCCTGCACGCCGCCGACCGACACCCACAGGGTGAGTGTGGAAAGCACTTGCAGCATGTGTGAATAAGTAAATCGAAGGTCTTTGGCAAAGGCAGCGTCCAGCAACGCCATGTATGCCTGCATCGACAACGCCGTGGCGACCTTGTCTTCCTCGGCAACGTTGACACCCAAGCGCAGGGCCGCCATTTCTCTCCGAAACGCTTCTTCCTGCGCGTCACGCACCTCCGAGTAGAAGACTTCCGGGACATACTGGTCGTCCAGCCGTAGGCCGCCCACGTCGATGCCGTTATGCAGCACATCGCTGGCACCGTACAGAACGAACAGCCAGTCGACCATGGCCTGGATGGAATGGACCGTCTCTGCATGCGCCGGAGAAGCCTGGGGCGAGGTTAGAACCACCGCGCTTTCAAGCAGGTACCGGTAGTTCCTGCTTTCACGGACAAACTTCTCGTTGGCTTCGGCCAGAGAATGCTCCCGGTCGTAATCGACCTCGTGGCTAAGGCTCTGTTTGATCCGCAACTCATCCCGGTCATAGGAAGCGATCAACGCGTTGTACTGCTCGACGCAATACCGCAGCAGGCTTTCGCGATCCAGCGCACGAATGCGCTGGTGTACCAGGTCTCGGTAGGCTGCGCGGGCCGGGTTGATCAACGCTTTGGCTGCTTCGAGTGTGTACTCCCCCGGCGCCACGCCTTGCGCCTTCAGCAGGATTGCCAAGTCACGCCGGGCTACTTTGTAGTCCTCGAGCCTAGGCATTTGTGGCCGAGTGAAGTCCGGTACGTCCACCATACGCTGCATGTGGTTGAGGGTGAAGCGCGGTAGGCGGCCGGCCGAAACCTCTAGGGCTTCACAAAGCTCGGCCGGCATCGGGCCGCCAAGCGCCGCGAACAGGCGCTCGACGACCGCCACTGCACAGCCGACCTCGAAACGAGCATCTTCGGCATCTTCCAGGTCTTGCGCGAGTTTCGCCAGATTGACCGTGAGCCTAGCCTGGTAGCTATGCACGTCCCGGCGCGGCATCTCATCCCATGCCGTTATGAGGGGCATGACGACCGCGTGTTGAGTCTGCTCATCGCCGGCGGAAGCAAGCAGATGGATAGCACTGAAACAGTGAAGGTTGACCCGCCGAAAGGGAAGCTGCAGGAACGGCGCGATGATTGACGCCCGTTCAGCGATGCTGTCGGCGGCACAATGCACGAAGAGTTCAAGCAGCGAACCATCCCGCGGTTCCAGACCGACCGCGTCGACATCGAGAATGAAGTGCAGGGTGCATGCCCCGATCGCCGACGACCATGAAAGTTTGGGAGCATTCTTGGCGGTGACCCGTGTCAGTGAACTCACGCGCTCGCGCTCATGTGTCTCCCAAGCACTGTCCTCGTCAGGGAAAAAGAACGGCGCGTGCTTCCAGAACGTCTTGAGCTGGCCGTAGCGCCAGGACGCGCCCCAGTGGGGGTCCAAGCCCAGAAAGTTCGGGATTACCGCGCCTTCAACGATCTGGGCATGGACGTCACGGAACGACGCGAACAGATCCCCCAGGTCGCTGAAAGGACTGCCGCCAAAATCGCCCAGTCCGTCCACGTAGTTCCAGAACCGCGCCAGTTCATCCACCGATTCAATCGAATCAAAGATCGTGCACGCATCCATCAGACTCATCAGGCGCGCGTCGGGACTCGGCGGCTTGATCATCGAAAGCCCGGTGGAAACCGGCGTGTTCACAAGGATGATTTTCACGACCGCAGCTCCAGGCACGGTGCCTTTCGCATCGCAAAACTGGAAGCCGTTGGAGGTCCCGACTACCTGCAATCCCCAATCCGCGTCCTGCATGACGCGACGCATTGCGATCACGGCCTTTCCGGCAAGGGCCAGCTGGCCGGGCGGCACGGGCACCACCAGGAAGTAATGCGGGCCGTCGACGAGGGCGGCCGCGATGATCAGCGGCACGCGCTCGCCGCGCGACCGAAGCACCAGCGGTCCGGTCAGGCATGAGCGTCTCTCGATCCGCTTAGCCAGGTAGGCACCCAAGCGTGCAGCGACCCGTGCCGGAGCATCTTGAGCAGCCTTGGCCCAGGCGTCGATCACGACCGCTGCCCCGTTGCGCAGGGACATTGCACGGAGCGCCCCGTCGATCCTGACCGCGAGCCAAGGCAGCTCGGCACCGGTCATCAGCGCGTCGCCGAAACCACTTGCGTCCTTCCAGGAGGCTGGTTGTCCCAACTCCGCGACGTATTGATTTCGAAGCTTCTCGATCGCCGGCAACTGCTTCAACGCCGGCATCACAATTTCCCAAAAAGACGCGGGCGGCACCTCAATGTGTCCGGGAATCGATTTGTCCGTTTGATCGCCGCCATTCCGTGGGACCAGCCGAAGAAACTCGCCCTGCAACCGGATCGCGTCCTCAAGATCGGCCACGGCCTGCGTGCCAATACCATGGCAGATGCGGAATGCTTCAATATGGTCGACGATACGCTGGACGGGACCGCCGTGCAGGATGGCAACCGGCTCCTGCCCTAGGAGTATCTTCACTTCGCCCCAGTCCGCCTCGGGAACGTAGTCCTCCAGCGTGGGAAAGTCGGGTAAGGCCTCGATCAATGCATTGCAGAACCCCGAGAACTCCTTGTAGGTCGCCATGCGGACGGGCGTGAAGGTGTCGGCTGGTGTGGACACTAGCAGGCTGAACGCAAGCTGGTGCTTGACCTGGCTCGCGCGATTCGGCTGCCAGAGGTCCGAGATATTGACGGCCGTAAGCGCGTCATCCGGATGGAATTGCGTGAGGACCTCACGGACCCGGCCGCAGGATACCTGGAAGGCCCGTTCAAACATCTTCCGCCGCTCGCCCATATCCCGCAGCATTGTGATCGGCAGGTTCGGTTTCGTAACCGGCACGCGAAACGGCTTCTTGCGCTTCTTCTTACCCAATTGCCTTCTCCTTACGTCCCGGTCTGGCCAGACGAGATCAAACGGTGTGGCCTCTGTACGCATCACTCACAACGTCAGAGACAGTCGCGACTTTCATTCGCCCCATGATCTTCATCGCGGTTTTGAATGAAGCCATCAGCATATAGCAGGCGAGCCTGAACAATGAATGCTCTTCGACGCAACCATGCCAGCGCTCCAGCGTCCGCTTTAGGTCGAGGGGCTCAGAGATTAGAGGCTGGGGTTCAGCGAGATTCTGAACTGAGCGACAGGTAACCGATACATTGCAGGCCACGAAAGACGGATAGACGAATGGCCGAATTGGCCGAATAGTGCGAAGTCTTTCGAGATACGAATACCAATTCCAAAGTCATATTGAAATCTCGCAGAGTGCCCGGATCGAGATACATTCGTTGTCAAAAAAGCGACTGTTCATCCCAAGCGGCGGCCAGCATGCGCGGCAAACCACCATGCGCTTGGATACTGAGCGTATCAACCTCCTCAAGCACATGCCGCGCTTCGACCTCAATCCACCAATACCCACTCAGGTCTTGCCGTTTGGCTATGTCGACTGCATTTGAATAACATACTTCAATCAGCAACACAGGTGTTCCCTCGCCATCGAGGAGAGCAAGGTCGGCCCGACGCCCCGAACTGGGACAACCCCATTCCTCAAAGACGCGGCAGGCTCGAATAAACGGGAAAACCAAGCGGGGGCCGCAGGGCGTTGAGAAACGGAATAGAGGCATGGGTACATGCCCAGCCATTGCTTCAGAAAAGCGAACAGACAAAAGGCGAATTGCCGTTTGATGAATACTCGTGCCGTGATGGCCGAAAGCACAGCCTTCTGCGCCACTGTTCCGAAAATGTTTGAAGTGTTGGCGACCTCGTTTGCTTCTGGCAACGGTGAGCTCTCGATCACAGTGCTTGTCAGTACATCGGTACCGTCCACGTTCGCCCCGATACACTGCACGATCGGCTCTTAGCCATTCTCCGGTCTTTGTGTCGATGGCCCATGGGATCTTCATGGCCGATCCGTCTGCACAAGGTGTCCGCGGGCAGCCAGCTCACTTCTTACGCGCGCTACGTTCGGTTGCTTGATCACCCAGTTCTTGAACTCCGCCTGCCAGTAGCCACAGCCTCGACAGACCGGCTCGACAATTTCACGGATACCTTCGTTGTAGGGATGCCAAACAGCCATATCGCCGGATGGCAGGGTTCGCGTATAAACTGGTACGCCTTGGATTAAATAGACCTGATGCATAGTCCTGACTCCGTTGTTGAACACGAAGTCAGGATAGGAAGAGGCGGCTTCGGATATCACTGACAAACCCTCTCCTTTCTCTTGAAGAGAGTTATTTATGTCGGAAAAACAAGGCACTATGGAATTGGCGACGACGCCTCAAAGCGCCAATCTTGAGCAGGCTGCTCGCTGCCTTCAGGACTACCTGAATGTCCACGGCAAGAACTCCCAGCTTTATCAGGTGCTGCGATTTCTTGCTGAGAACACGTTGAGCCGCCTAGCCGAAGGAAAGGATCCCCGATTCAACTACTACAACATCCGGGAAGGCGTAGTTCGGGAAACGGATGGGGATGCGAGCGCGTGGTTCAGTCGCCATTGGAAATCGTTGACCGGTGATTTCCGGCAGCGCTGCGAAGAAGGAATACAAAAGTTCGCCGCTGACCAAGGCCTCGATGTATACCCGTGGATAGATAAGCATGAAAGCGTTGGAGGTGCCGGCAACCAGGCACTGATATCGCTGATCGCGTTGCCGATTCCCGGAATCTCAAGGTCCGATAAAACGAGTGCTGAAACAACGCCCCATGACATCACCTACATTCCGGCGGAAAAGCTAAAGCTGTCGTGGTGGGCTCGCTGGCTGTTTGACGAGAATCAGGTCGCAGAAGGCTGGAGAAAATGGCTACTTATCTGGCCGACGATTTTGTACGTGATGCTTACTGCGGTTGCAAGCGTATTCCTTCTTTTCGTTCTATCGCTCAGCGAACACCCGGTTACGACCAGTGATCTTGCTGCGATGCTCATCATTTTCTTGTTCAACTGGCCTGCCTATCGATCGCTGCAGCAATTCACCCGATTGGTTGATGATCGAATCATCATGGCATCGGACTTGATGTTGGGGTTTCGCGAATTTGGTGCTTGTCTTGAACTCTTCAGGCCGAATGCGCGGGAAGCAGGAGCGCCAAAAATAGCTCGCATGATCAAGTATGCCGCTCAGTGCCCAGTCTGCGCGGCTCAGGTGCTACTTGATGCGGGCGAACCAGACTTCCCTCGCCGGATTGTTGGGCGATGTCAGGAAAGCCCGAGAGAGCACGTGTTTAGTTTCGATCGGGCCGTTCGAGGCGGTTACCGGCTGAGGTAGCCTACGGCAGTTAACCGGTCTATTGCGGATCAACGCGAATCCAGGTGTCTACGTCGCCTTTGGCCGAAGAATTGCCCCCCAGCCAAGAACCTGCTTTCAACGTAGCGTCTTCATCCCCGCCAGCACAACCACCGCAATCAGCAGCACGAACGACACCGTTTTCCAGAACATCACCGGATGCCGCTCGATCAGCGTCGATCATCCACTGCGCCAGCGTCTGCCCTTCGATGTATTCGGTAACAACGTAAGGGCCTTGCGCGGGCGCGTCTGCCGGCAGGGTTTGAGTACGTGCGCGCTGTTGATGTGCCGGGCGATCCACTCTTCGAGCATGAAGCGCTCGAGTGCCGCCGGGTTGCCGTGCATGTCGACTACGGCCCCGAGGTCGCGTCTAGTTTTTGTGTTGCTCTCTTGTCGTTGGATGGGTTACTTGTTCGGTTCAGGCGGCAAAGCCCTTGGTAAATTGCTCCAGCAGACGATATGCATAGCCCATCGCATCCTCCCTGCCTTTCAGCGCGCGTGACATGTCTTCGATCAGGCGATCTCTTGTCGTGCCATTCAGCAAGGCGTCCAAGTCTGCGGTGGTTGCCATGGAGGCCGTAGCCGAAACGTCCTTGCCAAGAAGCCAGGCGCCGGCGAGTTCCGGGTCGTAGCCCACCGCTTCCAGCGCAGTCAGTGCACTGGCATCGTCATAAATTCGATGCTCGTTGCCCGCTTCGTGGTAACTGCGCAGTAGCGTTACCAGGTCAATAGCATCCTTGGGGTTTTCCTGCCTTCGATCCGCCCAGGCGAATAGTTTCAGGATCGTGATTCCTGGAAGTGAGGCAACCGTCGCTTCGATCCCCGGGCTCACTTCCACGCTGACTGCCGCCGCGAACGCATCGCTGAATCCGGCCACATTCATCATGATCGCCATGTCTGGCGGCCACGCAATGGTGCTTTGGCTGGTCGCGATTCCACCGAACGGGATCAGATCGACCTTGTACGAATGCTCCGATCCTGGCGCACGAAAGTACAAGCGGTGGACGACATGCTCTGAAGCATTGAATCTGGGGTTCTCAAGCAGCGCTGTTTTAAGCGCGTGGAATTGTTCCCAGTCATCGAGCGCAAAAGCGAAATCGACATCCATGGTGGCGCGGCCTGCGCTCAGGCCGTAAACATGTTCGAGCAGAATGATCCGCGCGACAGCTCCCACCAGGAAAACCGGAACACCACGCTGATTGGTGGCCTTCTGGATCTCGCCGATGACCATGAGCGTCAGCGGATCGACCGGACGATCAGGCTTGGGCGTCAGCGGGCGTGAGATATTGGTCATGAATCAGCTTTGCGGCTTCGAGGTTGCGGGGGTCCAGGGTGGCGGCCAAATCGGCATAGGCCAGCAAGGGAGGTACGGTTTGAGCCATTGGCCGTTCGTCGTCGAAATCCCAGAATGCGTCGAGAATTTCGATGTCGCCTTGCGTATCCGGGCGCAGCCTGTTTTCCGCCACGAGTCTGGTCAGATTGTGCTGGCCGTTCTCTTTGTGGAGATAGATGGTCACAGCGTTTGGGCGCAGATACCCGGTCAAATTTGCTGCAGCGACCTCTGTGCCCCATTGGGCACCGTATTGGGTGATATCAAGCGCTTTCCACCAGTCGGGTTGCGGCGCTTTGAAGCGGCGCGGATTCAGTTTCGGACGTAGCGTGATCGGGTAGGTTGTTATCCACTCATCGATGAGTTTCCTGCGCTCAAGCATGACCCTGTCGCCCTTGCGCTGGCCGGTGGTAAATCCTCTATCGGCGAGATCGTTGAACACCCACCCGATAGTGCCCAGCGCTACGCCTGCAACCTGAACGATATCCCGGTAAGGCGCGTTGAGTAATTCCGGCTTGCAAAGCAGCGCGAAAATAACCCGCAAATGGGTGGCAGTTCCTGCGCGCTTAGCTTCGTGCCCAATCAGCAGATGATCGTCTCCTTCGATGGGGCGCTGCCCTTTCACCAAGACGTATAGCCCCGGGCCACGCAGGTAGGCGTTGCCCGTCGCATCAATGAACTGCAGATCGAGTTCGCGACATTTTTCAGCAGTTTCGGCGGTGAGGCGTGGGGCTACAAGCAGAGGCTGGGGAGCTTGCCCGTACGGGGCATGTAGATTTTTGATGTCCCGCAAGATGGCGAATCGATCAACACGCTTGATCTGAGCGACATAAGGGTGGCGCTGTCCGTTCGCCTCGATTTCGACAATCGTATCCGCCCGGTCGGCCTGCCCGTCAACTACCCGGCCATGAATGCCCGCCGTCCTTTCCAGGGCTTTTAGGGCACGCTCCAGAATGTTCTGCTCTCTGTCGTCAATCATGGCGTTCAACTTTACAAAATGTTCACGTTACGTGAACTGTAATGTAAAAAGAACAAAAACACCATCAAAAATGTTCGGTTTATTTACAAGTTCACGTTTCGCGAACAAATAATGTTTTTGAACAAAAAGATTGGGGCAATCCTGGCGGAAGAAGGCCGAATACTTGCTCACGGCAGGTGAGGTGCCTGCAAATCTCCTACTCCCCGCTAGTAAAACCTGCTCTCAACGCAGCGTCTTCATCCCCGCCAGCACAATCACCGCAATCAACAGCACGAACGACACCGTTTTCCAG
Source organism: Rhodocyclaceae bacterium (assembly GCA_041674785.1). GTDB lineage: Bacteria > Pseudomonadota > Gammaproteobacteria > Burkholderiales > Rhodocyclaceae > Proximibacter. The sequence continues at coordinate 27,581 of JBAYVG010000006.1, read as the reverse complement.
AACATCACCGGATGCCGCTCGATCAGCGGCGGCAGGGTCTTGTTGAGGAAGGCCTGGTTGGGGTGGTGCAGGTCGTGGAGGAACTCGGAGAGTTCCTCGTAGCGTTCCTGCGGGTCGGGGGCGACAGCCTTGCGGATGGCTTCATCCACCCAGGCCGGAATCTCGCGTTCGTCGCTGAGCACGGTTTCGTATTCGAGCTTTTTCTGCGCGGCGCGGGTGCGGGTGCGCGGCACGGCGGCACCGTAGGGCAGCCTGCCGGATAGCATCTGATAGACGATGACGCCGAGCGAGAAGAGGTCGGCACGCGGTGTGCCGCTTTCGCCGAGGAAATATTCCGGTGCGGCGTACTGTTCGGTACCGAGCAGGTTGATCTGGGTGATGGGCGAGTCGATTTCTTCGAGGCCGGCCACGCGCGTCGCACCGAAATCGATGATCTTCACCGTGCCAGTGGCGTCGATCATGATGTTGTCGGGCTTCAGGTCCTGATGCACCATTTCCAGCCGGTGGAAAGCCTGCAGCCCCTTAATGATCTGGCCAACGATGCCGCGCACGGTGGCGAGATCGGGCTTCGGGTTGTCGATCATCCACTGCGCCAGCGTTTGCCCCTCGATGTATTCGGTAACAACGTAAAGCGCCGTGCGCGGGCGCGTCTGCCGGCAGGGCTTGAGTACGTGTGCGCTGTTGATGCGCCGGGCGATCCACTCTTCGAGCATGAAGCGCTCGAGTGCTGCCGGGTTGTCGTGCATATCGACCGCAGGAATCTTGACCACTACTCGCTCGCCGGTGCCTTCGTCGACGGCGAGGTAGATGTGGCTGCGGCTGCTGGCCTTGATCTCGCGCACGATCTGGTAGCCCTCGAAATGCTGGCGAGCATCCAGTAGCGGCGGGCAAGGCAGTTCGGAAACCTGGCGGTAGAGTTCGTTGGCTTCGGGGTCGGGCAGTTCGTCGACGCGCACGAGCTGCACGGTCAGGTTGTCGTTGCTGCCCTTGCGCAGGGCTTCTTCAACGATCTGCCTTGCTGCGGCATCGAGATCGGCACCTGCGGCATCCACCGTTGCCAGGATGAATTCGTCGCCGACGAATTCGTAGACGCCATCCGTCGCCAGCACGAACAGGTCGCCCTCTTCCAGCTGCTCGGCGCGGTAGTCGACATCGACGCGGCGATCCAGCCCGAGGGCGCGGCCGAGGTAGCTCTGCTCGGCAGAAACGCGGACGCGATGATCCGCGGTGAGCTGCTCCAGCGATTTGCCGCTGCGGCGAAGGATGCGCGCATCGCCGACATGGAACAGGTGCGCCGTGCGTGACTTGATGACCAGGCCGCTGAAGGTGCAGACGTAGCCGCGATCGCGCTCGTAGCGATGCTGGCTCTGCTGCGTCTGTGCATGCAACCAGGAATTGACGGCGGTGAGAACGTGCTCTCCGGATTTGCGTGCCGACCAGGCATCGGAGGTACAGAAATAGTCTTCGAGAAAACCAGTGACGGCAGACTGCGCGGCGACATCGCTGACGTCGCTGCTGCTGATGCCGTCGGCGAGCGCGACGGCGATGCCCTTGCTGCCAAGCTGCGGCTCGCGCGGAATGCAGACGCCGTGGAAATCCTGGTTGATCTCCTTGCGGCCCTTGTCTGAATGCTGTCCGACGGTAATCCTGAGTTGCTGGGTCATGGCTGGCGCGCGGGGAAATTCAATGAAGAAAGAAATGAAAAAAACGAAAACGGCCCCGTTTCCCTGAGGAGCGGGGCCGATATTTCCACTCTACCGCAATCAGCGGGCCGCGCGCTTCGGCGCGGTGCGGACATGCGTGGCGTAGAGCGTGAGGCCGACGAAGGTGAGGCCGCCGACGAGGTTGCCGATGACGGTGGGGATCTCGTTCCAGACCAGATAGTCGTAGATCGAGAAGTTGCCACCCAGCATCAGGCCCGAGGGGAACAGGAACATGTTCACGATCGAGTGCTCGAAGCCCATGTAGAAGAAGACCATGATCGGCATCCACATGGCGATGACCTTGCCGGTCACGTCGGTGGACACCATGGCGCCGACGACACCGGTGGACACCATCCAGTTGCACAGCACGCCGCGGATGAACAGCGTCAGCATGCCGGCCGCACCGTGCGCGGCATAGCCGACCGTACGGCCTTCGCCGATGGTGCCAATCTTCTGGCCGACGGCGTTGGCGGCCTCGGTGAAGCCGAAGGTGAAGATGACCGCCATCATCACCGCCACGGTCAGCGCACCAGCGAAGTTGCCGGTGAAGACCAGGCCCCAGTTGCGGAACACGCCTGCCCAGGTGACGCCCGGACGCTTGTCCCAGACTGCCAGTGGGCAGAGCGTGAAGACGCCGGTCAGCAGGTCGAAACCAAGCAGGTAGAGCATGCAGAAGCCGACCGGGAACAACATCGCACCAACCAGCGGCTGGCCGGTTTGCACCGTGACGGTGACGGCAAAGGCGGCAGCAAGCGCCAGGATGGCGCCGGCCATGTAGGCGCGGATGAGCGTGTCGCGGGTGGACATGAAGATTTTCGCTTCACCGGCATCGATCATCTTGGTGACGAATTCGGTTGGGGTGACGTAGGCCATGAGTGTTTCCCTCTTTATTGATTGTCAGTTATTTGCTTGTTGCCGGATCAGACGGCGAGATAGACGTTGCCGCCGTCGACCTTGACCTCGAACTTGCCGCAATGCCCCACATCCGGAGCGACCGCAGAGCCGCTCTGCAGCTCGATGTTCCAGCCATGCAGCGGGCAGGTGACGCGCTTGCCATGGACGATGCCCTGCGACAGCGGGCCGCCCTTGTGCGGGCACTTGTCGTGCAGCGCGAACACTTCGTCTTCGGAGGTGCGGAAGACGGCGATGTCGCCCCCCTTTTCCTGCTGCACGATGCGCGAGCCGAGTTGCGGGATGTCTTCCAGCGGGCAGACCAGTTTCCAGTTACTCATTTTTCTTTCCTCGTACTTGTTCAATTTCAGGCTTCGAGCCGGATCGGGATGAACTGCTTGACCGGCTTCTCTTCGCGCGAGGTTTCCCACGGGTCCTTCGCCCCCTTCAGCGAATCGAGCAGGCGGTTGTAGTAGGCCTTGCGCCCTTCGGCGTCTTCGACGATCTTGCCCTTGATGTATTCGAGGCCGACGCGCTCCATGTAGTGGCAGGTGCGCTCCAGGTACCAGCCTTCCTCACGGTAGAGCTGCAGGAAGGCGCCGGAGTACTCCATGACTTCCTCGTCGGTGCTCACCTTGCAGAAGAACTGCGCCACCTCGGTCTTGATGCCGCCGTTGCCGCCGATGTAGAGCTCGTAGCCGGAATCGACGCCGATCACGCCCACGTCCTTGATGCCGGCTTCGGCACAGTTGCGCGGGCAGCCGGAGACGGCCAGCTTGACCTTGTGCGGGGCGTACATGTCGAACAGCATCTTCTCGAGCTTGACGCCCATGGTCATCGACTTCTGCGTGCCGAAGCGACAGTGCTCGGAGCCGACACAGGTCTTCACCGTGCGGATCGACTTGCCGTAGGCGTGGCCGGAAACCATGCCGGCGGCGTTAAGGTCGGCCCACATCTTCGGCAGGTCTTCCTTCTTCACGCCGAGCAGGTCGATACGCTGCCCGCCGGTAACCTTCACCGTCGGCACCTTGTACTTCTCGGCGGCGTCGGCGATGGCGCGCAGCTCGTCCGGCGTGGTCAGGCCACCCCACATGCGCGGCACCACCGAATAGGTGCCGTCCTTCTGGATGTTGGCGTGCGAGCGCTCGTTGATGAAGCGCGACTGCGGATCGTCCTTCGCTTCATGCGGGAAGGTCGAGATCAGGTAGTAGTTCACCGCCGGGCGGCACTTGTCGCAGCCGTTCGGCGTCTTCCATTCCATGGCCTCGAACACTGCTTCCTTGCTCGTCAGGTGCTTGGCTACGATGGCCTCGCGCACCGCCTTGTGCGAATGATCGGTGCAACCGCACATCGGCTTCTTGTCGGTTGCCGTGGCCTGATAAGCGCCACCCAGCGTCGAAGCCAGGATCTGCTCGCACAGGCCGGAACAGGAACCGCAGCTTGATGCCGCCTTGGTGTGCTTCTTCACTTCGTCGAGCGTGAAGAGGCCTTTCTCCTTGATGGCGCGGACGATGGTGCCTTTCTTGACGCCGTTGCAGCCGCAGACCTCAGCCTCATCGCTCATCGCGGCAGCCGAACTCTGGCCCTGGTGACCAACGTCGCCAACCATGCTCTGACCGAACAGCAGGTGGTCACGAATCTCGCGGATGTCCTTGGCGTCCTTCAACAACTGGAAGTACCACGGGCCGTCGGACGTATCACCGTAGAGCACACCGCCGATCAGCTTGTTGTCCTTGATCACGAGCTTCTTGTAGACGCCACCCGCCGGGTCGTTGAGGATGATTTCCTCAAAGCCTTCGCTGGCTTTGCCGCCCATGTAGTTGCCGGCCGAGAACAGGTCGATGCCGGTCACCTTGAGCTTGGTCGAGGTGACCGAGCCGGTGTAGCGGCCAATGCCGTAGTTGGCCAGATGGTTGGCGGCGACCTTGGCCTGTTCGAACAGCGGTGCGACGAGGCCATAGGCGATCCCACGGTGGGCGACACATTCGCCGACCGCGTAAACTTTCGGGTCGTAGGTCTGCAGCGTGTCGTTCACCACGATGCCGCGGTTGCAGTAGATGCCGGAGGCTTCGGCCAGCGAGGTGTTGGGGCGGATACCGGCGGCCATGACCACCAGCTCGGCGGGGATCTGCATGCCGTCCTTGAAGCGGATGGCGGCAACGCGACCAGATTCGCCGGGAATCAGCGCTTCGGTCTGTTTTTCGAGCAGGAAGGTCAGGCCACGATCTTCCAGCGATTTCTGCAGCATGCGGCCAGCCACTTCGTCGAGCTGACGTTCGAGCAGCCAGGCGCCGAGATGCACGACGGTGACATCCATACCGCGCAGCTTGAGGCCGTTGGCGGCTTCCAGACCGAGCAGGCCACCGCCGATGACGACGGCGTGCTTGTACTTCTTCGCCGCTTCGATCATGGCATCGGTATCGGCGATGTCGCGGTAGCCGATCACGCCTTCGAGGTTGTTGCCGGGAACTGGCAGCATGAATGGCGTTGAACCGGTGGCCAGCAGCAGGCGATCGTAGGGCTCTTCGGTGCCATCCTCGCCGATCACGACGCGCTTGACGCGGTCGATCCTGGCGACCTTCTTGCCCAGGTGCAGGTTGACCTTGTTCTCGCGATACCAGTCGTGGTCGTTGAGGATGATGTCCTGCACCTTCATCTCGCCGGCCAGCACCGGCGAGAGCAGGATGCGGTTGTAGTTGGGATGCGGCTCGGCGCCGAAGATCGTGACGTCGTACATGTCGGGGGCAATACGGAAGAGTTCTTCCAGGGTGCGCACACCCGCCATGCCGTTGCCGACCATCACCAGTTTGGGTTTGCTCATGTTGCGACTCCGTGTGATTTTGATTTCCACCACACCTAACGCAACAGCCATGCCAACATCACAACATGTTGTTTTTTATAGAAGTTGATTGCATAGAGCAAAACAGGGCGCACTTTGCTGGTGCGCCCCGATCTATTCCGGTGCAGGCAATGCTGCTTGCAGCCCCTTGCTTGTCAAAAGACGAAAGCAGGAATTCCGGTGCCCATCATTTCCGACCCGCACCACCTTCACCGGAATAAAGCGGCGAATGCCAGACAGCCGCCTCCGGGCGATCCCAGTACGGCTCTGTGCCAAAACGCTCAAGCAGGAATTCGATGAAGGCGCGGACCTTCAAAGGCAGGTGCCGGTTTGGCATATGCACGGCGAAGATGAATCGTTCAACCGGTACGTAACCCGGCAAGACCTCGACCAATCGCCCGGCCTGCAACTCCATGCCGACAATGAAGGTTGGCAGCAGGGCCAGGCCAAGCCCGCCGAGCACTGCTTGCGACAAGGCTTCGTCATCATTGATGCGCAGGGTGCCGGCAACCGGTACGGAAGCATCGCCCTCTGGCCCCTTGAGGTGCCAATAGCCCTGGGTATTCATGTAGGTGTAATCGAGGCAGTTGTGCTGAGCGAGATCTGCAGGCGTCAACGGTATGCCTCGTCGAGCGAGGTAAGCCGGGCTGCCGCAAATCTTTCGCCGGATCGGTGCGAGTTTGCGCGCGACCAGGTTGTCACCGGCTTCCGGAGCAATTCGCAGGGCAAGGTCATACCCTTCTTCGACGAGGTCGACCAGGCGATCGCTGATCGTCATGTCGACCGTCAGATCCGGATATTGCGCCATGAAATCCGGCAAGGCTGAAGCCACATGCAGGGTGCTGAACGCCACCGGTGCACTGATTTTCAACTTGCCGCGTGGCTCGAGATGAAGGCGGCTGACCGTGTTATCTGCCAGTGACAACTCGTCGAGAATCCGGTCGCAATGTTCGAAATACGCCTCTCCGATATCGGTCAGGCTCAGGCGACGGGTACTGCGGTGTAGCAAGCGAACGCCCAGCGACGCTTCCAGCCGGGCGACCGATTTGCTGATCCGTGATTTCGAGATGTCGAGCCGCCTTGCCGCACCGGAAAAGCTCTTTGCCTTTACGACGTGCGCGAAGAGCAACAGGTCATTGATGTCATGCACGAGGCCACCTGATTGTTATCAATTTGGAAACAGTTTTATTCAAATCCCCTGACTTATCAAGCTCAAGCCAAGCTCCTATCATTTGGAGTCCGCTAGAAATCGATAAGCAAATTCCCAAAAAAACCAAGAAGAACATTGAAATGGAAGAATTTAACCTGCTCGTCAGGGATATCGATTTTGCCCGCCTGATGGCCTTACGGCCACCACCCAATTTGCGCACCGAATTGGAGCGCGCCATTGTTGTTCCTGGCGACTCAATACCCGTCAACATCGTGACCATGGGGGCGTCGGTAGGCTATCGCGACCAGAAAACCGGCCATTGCCGCGAAATCGAACTGGTCTACCCCGACGAAGCCGACCTGGACTCCGGAAAGATCTCGGTCCTGACGCCTGTGGGCAGCGCCCTGATCGGCCTCGCTGAAGGGCAGGAAATCGATTGGCACTTCCCGGATGGAACACCGCATCGCCTGAAGGTCATGTCCGTAAAGCAGGCCGAGCAGGGGCGCCCACCCGAAATACACAAACACTTCAAACAAATCTGAATCAGGGGATCGATCGTGCGCTACAAGTCATTCGAGGAATTCATTCACCAGGTCGCTGCCCGCAACACGGGACAGCCGGAGTTTCTGCAGGCCGTTACGGAAGTCATCGAAAGCTTGTGGCCCTTCATCGCACAACACCCGAAATATGCCGAACATGGCCTGCTGGATCGACTGGTCGAACCGGAACGCGTCATCATGTTCCGTGTCTCGTGGGTGGATGACCACGGGGAAGTTCAAGTCAATCGCGGTTACCGGATCCAGCATTCTTCGGCCATCGGCCCCTACAAGGGCGGCATCCGCTTCCACCCTTCGGTCAACCTGTCGATCCTGAAATTCCTGGCCTTCGAGCAGACCTTCAAGAATGCGCTGACCACGCTGCCCATGGGTGGCGGCAAGGGCGGTTCCGACTTTGACCCGAAGGGCAAGAGCCCTGGCGAAGTGATGCGCTTCTGCCAGGCTTTTGTCGGCGAACTGTTCCGTCACATCGGTTCGGATACCGACGTACCCGCGGGCGATATCGGTGTCGGCGGCCGCGAAGTCGGCTTCATGGCCGGCATGATGAAGAAGCTTTCCAACCGCGCCGACTGCGTATTCACCGGCAAGGGCCTGTCCTTCGGCGGCTCGCTGATCCGCCCGGAAGCCACCGGCTACGGCACGGTGTACTTTGCCGAAGAAATGCTCAAGCAGAAGGGCAAAAGCTTTGACGGCATGCGCGTCAGCGTTTCCGGCTCCGGCAACGTCGCCCAGTACGCTGTGGAAAAGGCGATGGAAATGGGCGCCAAGGTCGTCACCGTTTCCGACTCCAGCGGCACGGTCATCGACAACGACGGCTTCACGCCCGAAAAACTGGCTGAGCTGATGGAAGTGAAGAACCATCTGTACGGACGCGTTGACCAGTACGCAAAGCGCGTCAAGGCCAATTTCCAGGCCGGCATCAACCCATGGGGCGTTCCGGTCGATATTGCCCTCCCCTGCGCGACACAGAACGAGCTGGACGGTGAAGACGCCAGGACGCTGGTGAAAAACGGCGTCACCTGCGTTGCCGAAGGCGCCAACATGCCGTCGACGATCGAGGCCTTCAAGGTCTTCGAGAGCAGCGGCGTCCTCTACGCACCGGGCAAGGCCAGCAACGCTGGCGGCGTCGCCACATCAGGGCTTGAAATGAGCCAGAACGCAATGCGCCTCTCGTGGCCGCGCGAGGAGGTCGATGCCCGCCTGCACGGCATCATGCGTAGCATCCACGATGCTTGCCTGCAGCATGGTCGGCGCCCCGACGGCACGATCAGCTACGTGAATGGCGCCAACGTCGCCGGCTTCGTCAAGGTTGCCGATGCAATGCTGGCTCAGGGGGTCATTTAGCACCCGGTTTTGTTGGCGGATATTTGCAAATCCGATACTTGAAACCCATTTGATTTTCGATGGAGGGCTGTATGTTTCCTGAATACCGCGACCTGATTTCCAAATTGAAGACAAGCAATCGTCACTTCCAGGGCCTGTTTGAAAAACACAACGCGCTTGATCAGAAGATAAAGAACATGGAATCACGGCTTGAGCCCGGCACACCCGACGAAATCGAAATCCTGAAAAAGAAAAAACTCGCCCTCAAGGATGAAATCTATGTCTTGCTCCAGGAGACAAGCTTTCATCAAGAGAAAGCCTGACGAAAGCAGCTTGAGGGTTCATGGCAATCAAGCCTCCGCAGCGCATCATCAGCATGAAAGGCACCCCGTCAGCTGCGAGGTTGGAGGAGAAACTTTCAGGGGCAACTACTGGGTTGCCGGAATGATCCTTGTCGTTTCGACGGCCACCGGGGGAACAAGTACGCAGCTTGCCAACAGAGCGCCTGCCGAACTGGCAAAGACCCTGTTGAGGGATTTCATTCTGGCAGGCAAGGGATGAGATTTCTGCAATAGGCGCTGCGTCAAAAGCATGCGCAAGTTCATGGCACCCTCCGGAACCGCCAGCATCACCGGTACCACACTCATCCCGCCAGCGGCTACCGTGAAGCCCCTCTCGCCGACAAGGCGGAGCCCCGTGATGCCGGAAACCGAAATTTCAAAATCCTGCGCTGTCTGCGCGAGATTCATCAATCGCAGCGTACAGATCAGCACGTTATCAAGGACAGGCGCCTGGCCGCGCCGACCGGCAAGTTCAACATCCATAAAATGCAGCACGACGTTGATTGATCCTGCCAACTGACCGCTCAAACAAGAACGCCGTTGCGGGCCAGTCTGCAAACGGCGTTCTTGCGAGGGCTGCAGGATTCAGGCCGGGGAGTTGCCCGTCAGCGAACCGGGATCGATTTGCCGCGCGCCTGCAGCCATGCCAGCAAGGCCGCATAGAGCCTGTCGGGCACTACAGGCTTGGCGATGTGGTCGTTCATGCCCGCATCGAGGCAGATCTTTCGATCTTCATCGAAGGCATTGGCCGTCATCGCCAGGATCGGTGTCTCGCAATTCAGCGAATTTTGGCGAATGGCGCGGGTGGCATCGACGCCATTCAGGTTCGGCATCTGCATGTCCATCAGGATCAGGTCATAGGCATTACGACGCGCCAATTCGAGCGCCTGTTGACCATCCTCGGCCAAGGTCACCATCAGTCCTGCGCATTCCAGCAGTTCCCGCGACACATCCTGATTGATCGGTTCATCCTCGGCCAGCAAGATTTGCGCGCCAGCGTATTCGTCGCGCAAGCTCTGCATGACTGAGTTGGTAGGGGCCGCCGCTGCCAGTGGGGCATCGATGGCGGCATCTGTCTTACCGATGTGAGCGGTAAACCAGAAGGTGCTCCCCACCCCCGGCGCACTGTCGACACCGGCGTCGCCGCCCATCAGCCTGGCCAGTTGCCGGCTGATGGCCAGACCCAGCCCGGTGCCACCGTATCTTCTCGTCATCGAACCGTCGGCCTGCTGGAAGGCAACAAACAGACGTTCCTGGTCTTCGGCGGAAATACCGATACCGGTATCGCTCACCTCGACCCGCAGCAGCAGGCCGTCCAAAGACTCTTCCAGCGCACTCAGGCGCACGAAAACCAAGCCGCGGTCGGTGAACTTGATGGCATTTGAAACGAAATTGAGCAGGATCTGCCCGAGCCGCATTGCATCGCCCATCAGCGGCAGGCTGGCAAGTTCGGAGGGCAGATCAATGTTCAGCGTGAGGCCTTTCTCGGCAGCCTTGTGGGCAGTCAGTTTGCCCAGCGTGTCGAGTACCTCGCGCAGCCTGAAATCACGCTGCTCCAGCACCAGGCGTTCGGCTTCGATCTTGGAGATGTCGAGGATGTCGCCGATGACCTGGAGCAGGTGCTGCGAGGCGCTGTCGATCTTGGACAACTGATCCCGCAGCTTGGGATCCTCCGCCCGGCGCAGGGCGAGGCCTGTCATGCCCATGATCGCATTCATCGGTGTGCGCAACTCATGGCTCATGTTGGCGAGGAAGGTGCTCTTGGCACGATTGGCTGCTTCGGCTGCTTCCTTGGCGGTAGCCAGTTCCGCCGTGCGGGCCTCGACCAGTTCTTCGAGGTGGTGACGGTGTTGTTCCAGCTCGATGGCGGACTGCTTGCTCGATGTGACGTCGGTATGGGTGCCACACATGCGTAGCGGCTTCCCGTCCGCATCCCGCTGCATCACACTCGCCTGATCGAGAATCCAGCGTACGCTGCCGTCCTTGTGGAGCATGCGGTATTCGAGTCGATGAATATTCGAGTGGCCTTCGAGGACGGCATTGATCGACTCCCACGCGTAGCCACGATCTTCGGGGTAAATGAAATCCGTCCACTGCTGGGTGGTCTGCTGGATTTCACGGTGGGTGTAGCCCAGTATCACAGCCCACTGCTCGTTCCGGTCGACTGTTCCGGCAGCGATATCCCAGTCCCAGAACCCGAGCTCCGATCCTTGCAGGACGAAGCGCAGTTGCTTCTCGCTGTTCTCCAGGGCCAGTTCGGACATCTTGCGTTCGCTGACATCCTGGAACGTAACGCCGCATTGCCTCGGCCCCGCCTGGTAAGCGGAAACGGAATAGAAAATACCCAGCAGTTCGGAACCCCGTTCGAACTGCTGCGGAACGCCGGTGAGCGCCACGTTCCCGTAGGTTCCAATCCAGTCGGCGGAATCCCTTTCGACGCCGGGCAATACCTGCGTCAATCGTTTGCCGGTGACTTCCCTTGCCTTCAGGCCGGTAGCCTTCTCGAACCCAGAATTCGCGGCGAGGATGATCAGGTCCACCGGTGCTCCATCCTCGTCCTGAACGACTTCGAACAAGACAAAGCCGGCCTTCATGTTCTCGAAGAGGGAGCGGTATTGTTTCTCGGATTCGACGAGGCTCTTCTCGATCTGCTGGCGCTCGGAAATGTCTTCGACCAGGCAGACTAGGAAATCGGGAAGTCCCTGACTGTCGCGCACCAGCCTGACTTTCAGCTCCCCCCAGAACTCGCTCAGATCCTTCCGGAAAAATCGCTTGTTCCTCGCATAGCGGTCCATTTCACCCGCCAGCAACCGGGACAGCAGCTGGATATCCCGATCCAGCTCTTCCCGCGGGGTCACCGCTTGCCAGCCCCTCCCGAGCAATTCTTCCTTCGGGTAGCCGAACATCTCGCACAAACGCTGATTTGCCTGCAGCACCTGGCCTTCAAGGGCAACGATCGCTATACCCGTGGATGCAAGCTCAAAGGCCGCCTCAAGGTGGCGCGGACCTTCGTCGGACTCCCTGGAACATCCTTCGGGGATATGCTGTTTCATGCTTATTCTGCTGGCTGTCTATGAACGTACATTCTTCCACATTATCGGCGCATGGCCGGCACGGTCAATCGATGGCCGCTGCGGTCGAGGGACTGGCACACGGACATGCTTCGGCAACAATCAGGAAGCAGCAAATGTAAACGCTTGTGTCTGCTTCTACGCCGCGAGGTGCCCGTTGCTCTCCACCGCGACAATCGCTTTCGCCTGGTTGAAATCGGCGGCATAGCCGCACAGCTAGTTGGCGATCGATTACGGCGCATGCAGCGTGTTGACGCGCTCGTTGGCAGCGGCTAGGAAACCCAATCACTTCTTCGTTGGATTCGCCCTGCATGCGCACGACGATGAGGATTGCACCCATTTCCAGAGCAGGTACGCCGCCCTGCTTCTGTCCACAGCCGATTCTGTTGACGGGCCTGTTATGGGCCCAAAGCAGTAAATCCAGCGATAAGTAAATCTGATCTTTTAAAGGTGACTTTTATTTGCATCTCTTAAAGATGTATTTTAGACTCCACTTTATGGTGAATGTGCCAACACAGCACATAACCCATTCGCTCAGTGGCTACACAAAATGCAGCCAACAACTTCGTTGCTTAACCAATTCTTGACGGAGAACAGCATGAAACAGACGACACCTCTGGGACCGGATCAATTTCTTCTGATTGGAAGAGCAATGATGGTGCTCTCCGCAATCGGGATGGCCATGGCGATATATGTTGCCTATGGCGTTGAAACATTGACGATTACCCAGCAGATCGCAGGCCACCTGGCGATCCCCGTTTTCGCCGCGCTCTTCAAGGTCAGTTATGTTGTCCGCCTTGCGGCCCATCATTCAATGGGGAATCTGGCTGCCGGTTGATACACCGGAGCGGCAGGACGGATTCGGATATGTGTAAAGCCTGCGGTTAGCCAACGCTGCACTGTTGTAACCCACCGCGTATTTCTGCCTCGGGGTTTGTACCTGATTTTGGATATCCAGAAATTTTTGTTTATATATCACACTGTGATTGTTTTGCCATTGCCAGTTTGTTGATAGCCCACGGCTTGAGTCGAAGAAAGGTAACACCATGTTTTTTTCAAAGCGGAAGCAGCTTCTGGAACGCACGCTCAAGGATGCGGAAGCGCTACGCGCCGAGAATTCCGAATTGAAGCATCGACTGGCCATACAGGAGTCAGATAACGCCGCACTTGCCGCGCAGGTGGAAAATCTCCAGCGCCAGCAAACGACAATCGACGGTGTTGCGGCAAATCTCGGGCGTTTTGGCGAATCCCTCAACGGTGTTGCGGTGTCATTTCGTGGGCTGGCAACGAGCCTGCAGCTTGAGAAAAAATCGGCTGCAGAAGCTGCGACAGAATCCGGCGCCAATCGCGAGGCCTTCGAAAAGATGGCCAGCAGCCTTCAGGCAATGTTCGAACGCATGAACGATGCTTCCGACAGTGTTGGCGGGCTGGCGCTTCGTGCAGAAGAAATTGCTGGCATCGTGCAATTGATCAAGGAAATCGCTGACCAAACGAATCTCCTTGCACTGAATGCCGCAATTGAGGCTGCACGCGCAGGCGAGGCCGGCCGGGGATTTGCCGTTGTCGCCGACGAGGTTCGGAAACTCGCCGAGCGAACGACGAAAGCAACGGGTGAAATCGCCGGACTGGTCGCGGGCATCCGCGACGAAACACACAAGGCGCAGTCTGTCATGGAAATCGGTGCCAATGACGCTGCCCGTTACTCGGCTGACAGCGATACCGCCCAGACAAGCATGGCTCGCCTGCTCGACATCTCGCAGCGGATGGAAAGGACCATCAATTCCGCTTCATTGCTGGCCGGGATCGAGTTGGCCGACATCGAGGAACTGACCTTGAAGCTGGAGGTTTACAAGGTCTTTCTCGGTGTCTCCAGAATTCGTCCGGAAGAGCTTCCGGACGATACCCAGTGCCGTCTCGGCCAGTGGTACTACGACGGAGAAGGGAAAGCCTACTTCTCGAACATGCGCGACTATTCCGAACTCGAAACGCCGCACCGGGCGGTGCACGAGCAGGCAAAGAAAGCGGTGGCTCTCTATTACAAGGGGAACTGGGAGGATGCACTGGCCGCGCTTGAAGCGATGGAGCAAGCCAACCTTACCGTAATGCACGGGATCGCCCGCATGGTCGAGGTCAGCGGCGCTGCAATTTTCGGCAATTCAAAATGAACCGGACAGGCTGCCCACATCTGGCTGCAACTTCCGTCCGTGCCGACGAAGCCGCTCTGACTGCAGCTGCAGATCTGGCGGCCAATCTTGGCATCAGCAATGAGGACATTCACCGCCGCCTGACCTTTCTTGATTTCACATCGGAGGATGCGGCACAGCTCAGCGTGCTGCACGCCGGACTGGGCGCATCCCCACGCGGTTTCGGAGAACACTTCTACACGACACTGCGCAAGATTCCGGAATTGGCGGGCCTGCTGTCCGATGACGCAACAGTGGAACGTCTGCAAGCAGCCCATGAGACCTATTTTGCCGAGCTGGTTTCTGGGCCGCACGACGAGGCCTACGTTGCCAGGCGCCTGCAAGTGGGGCTTACCCACGCACGCATCGGGCTCAAGCCGGAATGGTACGCCGGCGCTTTCCGGCGTTACCTGTCTTCGATGCTGCGGACGATCCGCGCCTGGGCGGGGAATGATGAGGCGAAATTTCTCGGCACCTACGATGCACTGCTCAAAGTGGTTTTTTTCGATTTGTGCCTGACACTCGACACCTACTTCGATGCTGACAAGCAGACCATACGGCTCCGCGAACGGGCCATCGAGTCCAGCGTCAACGGGATCTTCATTGCCAATGCCGGGAAACCGGGCAATCCGCTGACCTATGTAAATCCGGCCTTTGCGCGAATGCTCGGAATCAATCGGGAAGTTGCCGTCGGCACCCCCTGCTTCTGCCATTCATGCGAAGGGGAAAGCAGCGAATATGCCGGAAGAGGGTCATGTAGCGTATGGGATACCGAAGAGCTTCGCCGGGCCATCAGCGATGGCCGGCAGGGCTACACCATACTGACGCTGAAGACGGATGAGGGACCGCGCCATCTCGAACTGTTCCTCGCCCCTGTACGCAGCCACGATGATGCACTGACGCATTTCATCGGTGTCCTTAACGACGTGACTGACCGCCGTGCAGCTGAAGAGCGTCTGATGTTCCTGGCAACCCACGACCCACTCACTGGCTTGCCGAACCGGGCCCTGCTGCTCGACAGAATCGAACGTGCCATGGCCCGTGGAAAACGAGGTGCTCCCGGTGCGCTGCTGTTCATCGATCTGGACCGTTTTAAGCTGATCAACGACAGCGATGGCCATAATTTCGGCGACCTCGTGCTGTGCGAGGTGGCCAAGCGCCTGCGTAATTGTGCGCGCGAGGGAGATACGGTTGCACGCCTCGGCGGTGACGAATTCGTGCTTCTTGCCGAAAACCTGCCAAACGACGATGTGCTGGCCAGTACCGAAGAAATCGCCAATCGCCTGATCTCGGCGCTGGATACACCAATCGCAGAATCAGACAGGGAAATTCCACTCGGAGCCAGTATCGGGATCGCGCTTTATCCACGCGATGGTGATGATGCGGCAACCCTGTTGCGCCATGCCGACGCTGCGCTCTATCGCGCAAAGGATGCCGGGCGCGGCGGCTATCGCTTCTTCTCTGCCGAAATGAACGATCAAGCTCGCGATCGACTACGGCTGCAGTCGGAGCTGAAGCGTGCGCTCGAATCCGGTCAGATCGAAGTGCATTACCAGCCTCAGGTCGATCTTGCCAGCGGGGCTGTCATCGGTGTTGAGGCGCTTGCCCGCTGGTTCCACCCGGAGCATGGCGCTGTGCCACCCGACACTTTCATCCCGGTTGCCGAAGAAACCGGATTGATCATTCCGCTTGGCGAAGCTGTACTGCGCGCATCATGCAATCAGGCGGTCGCCTGGTCTGCGTGCGGTCGGGCTCCGCGTGTCGCCGTCAATATTTCGTCGCGGCAGATGCGCAGCGCCAGGCTACCGGAAAACATTGCAGCCATTCTCGACGAGACCGGCTGCAGACCCGAGTGGATTGAACTCGAAATTACCGAGAGTGCGGCAATGGCAGACCCGGAAGCTGCACAGGCCATTCTGGGGCGACTCCGTGACATGGGGATCTCGATCGCGATTGACGACTTTGGCACAGGCCATTCGTCGCTGGCACGCCTGACCCGATTGCCGGTAGACAAGCTGAAGATCGATCGCAGCTTTATCCCCGCAGAACCCGATGCCCCTTCAAGCAGGGAAGATGCAGCGGTCGTTGTAGCTATCGTCACCCTCGGCCGCCAGCTTGGTCTGCGTGTCATCGCCGAAGGAGTTGAAACAGTAAGACAGAGCGACTGGCTGGCAACGATCGGCTGCCACCAGGGTCAGGGATGGCTCTTTGGTCGACCACAAGCAGCTGATATCAAAGTTTTTCAGACGAAGCTTGTGAAAGCCGGTTGATGATGCGTTTCTGGATTTTATAAGCGTGGAATTCGAGGACACTGACTGATGGCCAAGAAATTCCCATTGCATCCGAAGCATCCGGAAAGAATTTGCTGGGGCTGCGAAAAATACTGTCCTGCACATTCACTTGCGTGCGGCAATGGCTCAGGACGTACTCAGCATCCGGCAGAGATGCTCGGGGAGGACTGGTACAAATTCGGAGATTGGGGAATAGAGGCTGCCGAAGAGTCCGAAGATCCTTCACGCGACCAGAATTGAGGCACCGGGCTTAGTGTCGAACATCGCCCCCCCTCTGAACATGTCGCCAGTAAGGCAAATGTCGGCGTTTACATCCGCCCTTACGCCGCCAGGTGCCCGTTGCTCTCCACCGCCACAATCGCCTTGGCCTGATTGAAATCTGCGGCATAGCCGCAGGCAAACAGGCAGGCTGCCAGTTGGTTGGCAATCGGTTGCGGCAGTGGGATGTGGCCGTCGAGCACCTTGCGTATCCAGCCTGCGGTGGCTACCGCATCAGCCTCTTCCGGCAGGTGTGGCAAGGCTTTCAGGCTGTCATGTTCGGCTTCGAAAAGAATGTCGCAGAGTCCGTCGTGCAGATGTTCGATGCGCGGACGACGCTTGGGATTGGCGAAAGGTTCGCCTTCGGTAGCGCGCAGCAGGAGCGCATGCGCACCCTGGCTGCCGAGCACGTCGCGCATGGTGTCCATGTAGGCGGGATGCGTTGCTGCAGCGAGCAGCACTCCCTGCCCGCGGAAGGGATCGAGCATTTTCACCAGGCTGTGCGCGCTGTTGCGCACGCCAAGCCGGGCACGCAGGGAAAGAAGATCCGAGAGCCCCGGTGTGATTACCGACAGCGGCACGAAGGCCAGGCCCTGCGTATCAAGCGCTTGCTGCGCCGCTGATTGACTGACGGCGGGGAGAATTCCCAACTCGCGAAAAACGTGGCCACTGGTGACACGGCCAAAGCCTTCAAGCAGCCCATGCACCACCACGGGGACATGGAAGCGTTGCAGCAGCATCGCCAGCAACGGCGTCAGGTTGGCGCTTTTACGCGCGCCGTTGTAGCTGGGGATGACTACCGGCCGAACACCTTCGTGCTGAACATGCAGCGTGTTGACGCGCTCATTGGCGGCAACGAGAAAACCGGTCATCTCGTCGGTGGACTCGCCCTTCATGCGCAAGGCGATGAGGATCGCCCCCAGCTCGATATCGGCGACACCGCCGTCGAGCATGGCGCCGTAGAGGTGCTTGGCGTCCTCGAATGTCATGTCGCGTGAACCTTCGGCGCCGCGACCGATTTCCTTGATGATGTGGGCGTAACTCATGGGGGCTCTCCGGTGGGCTCTCACGCCGCTACGGGATGTGCGGCAACGGCCATCTTTTTCAACTGCGGCAGGCAACCACCGCAGAAGGTTCCGCATTTTAGCTTGTCCTGCACCTCCATGAGCGAGGCGCCCGACGCAAATTCAGCTTCGATCTGGGCCTCAGTGACATCTCCACATTTGCAGACTACCGGCGACCGAGCCGGTGCCTGTTTGGGCGGCTGTGCGATAGGCGCCAGGGCAAAGCGGATGAGCGAGGCGTCGAGGGCGTTGTCGGCCATCGCGTCCTGCAACCAGCCCATGGCCAGGGTTTCGCCGCCGAGGCGGATGCCGAAAAGACGGCCATCACGGGCGATTGCCTTCTTGGCAATGGCCCGCTTGGGGTCGTCATAGACGATAGCGCCCTCCTCGCCATTGAGTCCAAAGAGGGCATCGATCTCCTCGATCAGTTCGGGCAACGGCGCCTCCTTGAGGGCGGCGCGCAGGACGACCAGGGGCGTGCTGTTGCCGTGTAGCGCGACAGTGGCATAGGGAAAGCGCTTGAGTAGCGTGCGCGCACGTTCGAGCAGGGCGAGCGCATTGTTTTCGGCCGAGGTTTCGTCGCCATGGCAGATGATGGCCAGAGGCCACGACAGGTCGGCCTTTTCAATGGCGACGGCAGTGTGCTTGAGTTCGGGCTGGAACGAGAAGGGATCGGTTGCTGAAGACATCAGCGCATTAGCACCATAGCCGTTCATGAACTGCTCGCCCCAGTGCATCGGCAGCCAGGCGCGGCCGCGCAGCATGCTTTCGTCGGCTTCGACACGGACGATGATTTCGCCACGACCATTGCTGACGCGGGCGAGCATGCCGGACTCCAGGCCACGGTGACGCAGGTCGCAGGGATTCATCTTCAGCAGCGGCTCACCTTCGCCCTTGAACAGGCGGGCAACGGTACCGGTACGGCTCATGCCATGCCACTGATCAAGCAGGCGACCGGTGAGCAGGCTGATGGGCCGGGCAGGATCGGTGAGTTCAGCGGTTGGCTTGTGTTCGACGACGACAAAACGCGCCCGCCCGCTCGGCGTCGGAAAAACGCCGTCTTCATAGAGCCGGGTGCGGCCGCCAGCAGCGCCTTCTGGATACGGCCACTGCTGCGGCCCTTCCGTTTCAAGCAGGGCGTAGCTGAGACCGGTGATGTCAAGGTCGCGCCCACTGGTAGATGCGCGGTGTTCGGCGTGGATAGACTCGGGGGTGGTGTAGGGAAACAGCTGCTCGGTCAGCGGCTGGCCAAGCGCCTTGCCGAGCCGGCGGGCAAAGTCGAGGGCGATCTGCCAGTCGTGGCGAGCTTCACCGGGCGGCGGCACGGCAGCACGCACACGTGAGATGCGGCGCTCGGAGTTGGTCACCGTACCTTCCTTTTCGCCCCACGAGGTGGCTGGCAGCAGCAGGTCGGCATACCGGGCGGTATCGGTGTTGGCATAGGCTTCCTGCAGCACGACAAACTCGGCCGTCTCCAGCGCGGCACGAATTTCGGCCTGGTCGGGCATTGACTGTGCGGGGTTGGTGCAGGCGATCCACACGGCCTTGATCTCGCCACTTTTCAGCGCACGAAACAGGTCCACCGCCCGTTTGCCGGGCTTTGGCGGAACGAACGGAACCCCCCAGAAGCGGGCCATTTCAGCGCGATGGGCGGGGTTGCCGAGATCGCGGTGGGCAGACAGCAGATTGGACAAGCCCCCGACTTCACGCCCACCCATGGCGTTGGGCTGGCCGGTAAGTGAAAACGGCCCACAGCCGGGACGCCCGATTTTCCCGGTGGCAAGGGGCAGGTGAATGATCGCGGCGTTGTTGTGGGTGCCATGCCATGACTGGTTGAGCCCTTGGCAGTAAAGGGAAAGCGCGGACTTTGCCGAGCCGAACCAGCGGGCAGCCAGGACGATGGCTTCGGGGTCGAGGCCGGTCAGTTCGGCGGCCATCGCCGGGGTATAGCGTTCGACGAGTTTTTCGATGGCTTCAAAGCCTTCGGTGTGGGCGGCGATGTAGTCGCGATCAACGAAGTTTTCGCGCAGCAAGACGTGCAGAAGTGCGTTGTAGAGGGCGATGTCGCTACCGGGCTTGAGCGGCAGATGCAGATCGGCCAGCGCACAGCTTTCGGTGTGCCGGGGGTCGATCACGATAACGCGCAAATTGGGATTGGCCGCCTTGGCATCCTCGATACGGCGAAAGACAATCGGATGGGCGACTGCCGGATTGGCACCGGCGATGACGATGCATTCAGCGCTGTCGATGTCTTCGTAGGCACACGGGGGGGCATCAGCGCCGAGCGTCTGCTTGTAGCCGGCGACAGCCGATGACATGCAGAGACGGGAGTTGGTATCGAGGTTGTTGGTGCCGATCAGGCCTTTGGCCAGTTTGTTGAAGACGTAGTAATCCTCGGTGAGTAGTTGGCCGGCCAGGTAGAAGGCGACGGAATCGGGGCCGTGGGAACGAATGGTGTCGGCGAAGCGGCGCGCGGCAAGATCGAGTGCGTCATCCCAGCCGACGCGCGTCAGCCCACCTTTGCGCTCGGCGCGAAGTTGGGGATGGAGCAGGCGGTAATCGTGGCGGGCGGATTGATCAAGGCTGGCGCCCTTGACACACAAGCGGCCAAAATTGGCCGGGTGCGTCTTGTCACCGCGTACGCCAACGATGCGCTCGCCGTCGCTTTCGATGATGACCCCGCAACCGGTGCCGCAGTAACAACAGGTGGATCTGGTTTCTGTCTTCATGTCTGGTTGAACTCCTCAGACAGAAATAGCAACAGACATGCCACGCTTATGAATCAATGCGTTAGGCGTAGCTTCAACCCTACCAGCCGGGGGGAAGCTTCAGACTGGTGCAGTTGCGCTAGGGCAAATGCGCCTGAATGGTGCAGGAAAACAGAGGAGATGCAACCGTGGGCGAGATCCGGCGCGCTTTGCACCGGAAAAGGCTATTTGACGCGTTGCAGTTTGGGGCGCGTAGCCGGCGGTGGCGACGGGGGTTCGGGTGGCTGCTCGGTGACATCAGCAGCGGCAGAACTCGCGGCTTCCGCCGTGTCTTCCGGCTCGAAGGCCATGCCAGCACCGTTTTCGCGCGCGTAGATGGCGGCAACATTGGTGATCGGCACCGAGAGATCACGGGCGACACCACCGAAGCGCGCCTGAAAGGTGATGATCTCGTTGCCCATCAGCAGGTGATTGGTGGCATCCGGTCCGACATTCAGAACGATCTGGCCATCACGCACAAACTCCATCGGCACGCGCGTGCGCGCATCAACCGCAACCGCGAGATACGGCGTGAAGCCATTGTCGCAGCACCATTCGTGAATGGCGCGGATGAGGTAGGGCTTGGTGGAAGGTAGTGACATGGGGGCACAGGCAGGAACGGGAGGCGCAGCCGGGATGCTGCTGCACGCCCCCTTCCCGGGTCTTATCTGCGCATCACTTTTTCAGGCGGCGTCAGCGCGTCGATGAAGCCCTGACGGCTGAAAATGCGTTCGGCGTACTTCATCAGCGGCGCAGCCTGCTTGCCGAGATCGATATCGTAGTGATCCAGGCGCCACAGCAGCGGGGCGATGGCGACATCAAGCATGGAGAACTCGTCACCCAGCATGTGCTTCTGCTTGGTAAATATCGGAGCCAGTTCGATCAGGCGTTCGCGGATAACCTGACGCGCCTTGTCGGCGGTCTTGGCATTCTTCTCGAGCATTTCGATGTGCGCGAAAATCTCACGCTCCATGCCGGAAAGCAGCTGACGTGCCTTGGCTCGCATGATCGGGTCGGCCGGCATCAGTTGCGGATGCGGGAAGCGCTCATCGATGTACTCGTTGATGATGTTCGGCTCGTACAGGATGAGATCGCGCTCAACCAGCACCGGCACGCGGTTGTACGGGTTGATGACGGCAATGTCTTCCGGCTTGTTGAAGAGGTCGACGTCGATCACCTGAAAATCCATGCCTTTTTCGTACAGGACGATGCGGCAGCGGTGACTAAACGGGCAGGTGGTACCTGAATAGAGGTTCATCATGATTTTTTTACCCTCAAAATGCGAATCGGCATCGCAACGGTACAGGGTCGCTGTACCGGCGATGCCGCAATCTGTATCAGACGCCTAGTGGATATCTTTCCAGTATTCCTTCTTCAGCGCATAGGCGAAGAAGAAAAGCACTGCCAGGAAGGCGAGAACGAACCATCCCAGCTGCTTGCGCTGTTCCTGCATCGGCTCAGCCATCCACACCATGAACCCGACAAGGTCGGAAACCTGCTTGTCGAACTCGGCCGGAGCCAGCTTGCCCGGCACAGCCAGTTCAAGCTTGTGGCTTTCGCGGTTCAACACTTGCTCACCCTGGAGTTCCCAGAGAATGTGCGGCATGCCAACGTTGTCGAAAACCACGTTGTTCCAGCCCGTCGGGCGATTGGTATCGCGGTAGAACTGACGTAGATAGGTGTAGAGCCAGTCAGCGCCAGAGCCATCGGCTGAGGCACGCGCACGTGCAATCACCGTCAGATCAGGCGGTGCAACACCGAACCACTGCTTCTGCTCATCAGTACGGGCAGCAACGCGCATCTGTTCACCGATCTTCTCGGCAGTGAACATCAGGTTGTCCTTGATCTGCTGTTCCGTCAGACCGAGTTCGGTCAGGCGGTTATAGCGCATGTAGGACGCGCCGTGGCAGTTCAGACAGTAGTTCACAAACAGCTTGGCACCATTCTGCAGCGCCGGTTTGTCGGCGACGGAACCAGGCCACTTGTCGAGGTGCACCGCAGCACCTGCGGCATACGCCATGATCGGCGCAAAGAGCAATGCAACGAGTAATTTCTTCATTTTCGACATCCTCATTTCGTCGTCACACGATCCGGAGCCGGACGGTATTTGTCGATCTTCGAATACCAGGGCATCAGCAGGAAGAAGCCGAAGTAAATCAGCGAGCAGACCTGCGACACCTTCTCACCCCAGAACGACGGGGCCTGGGTACCGAGGTAGCCGAGGATGAAGAACGAAACGATGAACAGCGCCAGGAAGGTCTTGTAGATCGGGCCGCGGTAGCGGATCGACTTGACCGGGCTGCGATCGAGCCACGGCAGCGCGGCGAAAATCACGACCGAAGCCCCCATGGCGACAACCCCCCAGAACTTGGCTTCAAGGCCGAAGAAGTTCCAGACCACGGCGCGGAGGATCGAGTAGTAAGGCGTGAAGTACCAGACCGGCGCGATATGCGGCGGGGTCTTCAGCGGATCAGCCGGGTAGAAGTTGTTGTACTCGAGGAAGTAGCCACCACCTTCCGGTGCGAAGAACATGATTGCCGAGAAGACCATCAGGAAGACGACAACACCGACGATGTCCTTGACCGTGTAGTACGGGTGGAACGGAATGCCGTCGAGCGGGTGACCATCGGCATCCTTCGGAGCCTTCGCCCCCTTGATCTCGACGCCGTCCGGGTTGTTCGACCCGGTCTCGTGCAGCGCCAGGATGTGCGCAGCAACCAGGCCGATGATGACCAGCGGGAAGGCGATGACGTGGAAGGAGAAGAAACGGTTCAGCGTTGCATCGCCAATGACGAAGTCGCCGCGCAGCCAGATTGACAGCGGATCACCGATCAGCGGGATGGCCGAGAATAGGTTCACGATCACCTGCGCGCCCCAGAACGACATTTGCCCCCACGGCAACAGATAACCGAAGAAGGCTTCGCCCATCAGGCACAGGAAAATGCCGACACCGAACAGCCAGGTCAGCTCACGCGGCTGGCGGTAGGAGCCATACATCAGGCCTCGGAACATGTGCAGATAGATAACGACGAAGAAGGCCGAAGCGCCGGTGGAGTGCATGTAGCGCACCAGCCAGCCCCAGGGTACATCGCGCATGATGTACTCGACGGAAGCGAAGGCTACCGGGACACCATTTGCGTTCAGTGATGCATCCGGCTTGTAATGCATGACGAGGAAAATGCCGGTAACGATCTGGATGACCAGAACCAGCAGCGCCAGCGAACCGAAGAAGTACCAGAAGTTGAAATTCTTCGGTGCGTAGTATTCGGACAGGTGGCCCTTCCACATGGCCGTAGCCGGGAAGCGGGCATCAACCCATTCCAGCAGATTACCCTGGATGGAACCGTCGGATTTGTATTTCTCGAAGTTGGTGTTGGCCATGACTTACGCCCCCTTCTTATCTTCGCCGATCAGGATGCGACCCTCGGCCATGTAGTAGTGCGGCGGGACTTCAAGGTTGTCCGGTGCCGGCTTGCTCTTGTATACACGCCCTGCGAAATCGAACGTGGAGCCGTGGCACGGGCAAAGGAATCCACCCTCCCAGTCAGCGGCCATCCCTTCGTCGGCGCCCTTCTTGAACTTCGACGACGGCGAGCAGCCGAGGTGCGTACAGATGCCGACGGCAACCATGATTTCCGGCTTGATCGAGCGCGTGTCGTTTTTGCAGTATTCGGGCTGCATTTTCTTGTCGGACTTGGGATCAGCCATCTGGTCTGCAAGCTTCGGCAGGGTATCCAGCATGTCCTTGTTGCGATGGATGATCCAGACGGGCTTGCCACGCCACTCAACGGTCATCATCTGACCCG
Organism: Rhodocyclaceae bacterium; assembly: GCA_041674785.1. GTDB lineage: Bacteria > Pseudomonadota > Gammaproteobacteria > Burkholderiales > Rhodocyclaceae > Proximibacter. The sequence continues at coordinate 3,357 of JBAYVG010000006.1, read as the reverse complement.
GCTCAAGCTTGCTGATATCGACTTCTACTGGCGCACCGGCCGCCTTGGCACGCTCCGAAGGCAACATGCTTGACACGAACGGCACGAGCGCCGCAACTGCTCCGATGCCCCCTACGGCCGCAGTCGCTACGACAAGACGTCGCCGACCACAGTCCACTTTGCACTCATTGCTCATAGCGCTGATCCCTAGGACTAAGATGAATGGGAAGAAACTAAACCGTAAATTATACCCGCAATCGCTGGGTTTTTGAACGCCTGCAGGGGATTTGCGCCCAACAGAAGGCGGATGCTGAACTACTCGCTGAGCGTACGGCGCTCACGCACCGCTTGGGCCAGCGTGCCGCTGTCGACATATTCGAGCTCACCGCCGACGGGCACGCCACGAGCGATCCGGCTAACACCTATGCCCCGACTTTTTAGAAGTTCCGAGAGGTAATGTGCTGTCGCCTCCCCCTCGTTGGTGTAGTTGGTCGCCAGAATTACCTCCTGCACGACGCCGTCACAGGCACGGGCCAACAGACGATCGAGCTTGAGTTCGCGCGGCCCGACCCCGTCAAGCGGCGAGATCCTTCCCATGAGGACGTAGTACAAGCCGTTATAGGCGTGAGACTGCTCCATCATGTTCATGTCAACCGGGGTTTCTACGATGCAGAGTTGTGTGGCATCCCGCCGGGACGAGAGACAACGTTCGCAGATATCTGCTTCTGTAAACGTATTGCAGCGCTGACAATGACGGATCGCCAGCAATGCTTGCCCCAGGCTGTCGGCAAGGTGTTTCGCACCTTGGCGGTCACGCTGCAGAAGGTAGTAGGCCATGCGCTGCGCCGATTTCGGCCCGACACCAGGAAGACAACGCAAGGCTTCGATGAGAGTTTCAAGGCTGGAAGGGGTCACCGGCGGAGGCTCAGCACAAGTTACACAAGGAAAAACAGGCTACGGACCTTCTGAAATCATGAGGGCGCACCCAGCGCCCTCATGACATATCGACACAGCCGAAATCAGAATGGCATCTTGAAGCCAGGCGGCAGATTCAATCCGGCCGTGAAGCCCGCCATTTTTTCCTGGGAAATCTCTGCACCGCGTCGAACGGCGTCGTTAAACGCAGCTGCCACCAGATCCTCCAGCATTTCCTTGTCGTCCATCACCGACGGATCAATGGTAACGCGACGAACATCGTGGGAGCAGGTCATCACCACCTTAACCATACCGGCGCCAGACTGACCCTCCACTTCCAGCAGTGCCAACTGCTCCTGCGCCTTCTTCATGTTCTCCTGCATCTGCTGAGCCTGCTTCATCAGGCCGGCAATTCCGCCTTTCATCATGGTGCTATTTCCTTAAATCGGTTTGATGGATGATTCAACAAGTTGTGCATCGAACATATCGATAACGTCGCGCACGAAGCCATCCTGCTCGATCGCAGCAACGGCTTTGTCCTGCAGCTCTTCACGGGCAAGCTGAGCGGTCACGGCCGGTGTCGCACGTTCGGTCTCCGCCAATTCGATACGCAAGATCAGCGGTCGGCCAAAATGGGCAGATAGCGCCTGCTGCAACTTGTCCTGCGCCGGCTTCATCTGAAGATGCCGGTGAACCGGTGACAGGCGCAGCGAAATCTGACCGGGATCTAGCTGTCGCAATTCACAATGCTGCGCCAGTTCTCGCGCCATACCACTCAGCCGAAGCTGCTGCAGGACTGAATGCCAGTCAGTAGCGCCTGCAGGATTAGCAGGTACAGCCGTGGAACTCGCCGTGACGGTGACGTGCGCCACTCCCGCTCGCTCAACAGAGGGACTCACCACGGGTGGTTCTACTTCTATGCTGCGATAGCTCGCTTCTGGCGCACACGCCAGCGGAGCAGCACGCGGGACCGGAGCGGCCGCGCGGAACGAAGGAACGGCTGTTTCAGCGACTTCGGGACGAAACGCCAGTAGACGCAGCAAGGTCATGACAAACCCAGCGTATTCATCGGGGGCCAAAGGCATTTCCTGACGCCCATGGACGACAATCTGGTAGGCCAGCTGAACGAACTCCAGCCCCATACGACTCGCCAGCGCAAGAAGACGACTACGTTCAGGAATATCATCGCCCACCGCTTGTGGCGCAAGCTGTGCCACCTGGATACGTGTCAGCAGAGTTGCGAGCTCCTGCAAGGCCGCTTCGAAAGAAAGGCTGCGCCCGGCCATTTCGTCTGCGATTTTCAGGAGTGCTGCCGCATCCCCTTCAAGCAGCGATTCCAGAAGATCAAAAAGATAATCAAGATCAACCGTTCCCAGCATCTCTCGAACCTGTCCGGCCTCGACCCTTCCTGAGCCATGCGCAATCGCCTGATCGAGTAACGAGAGCGCATCACGCATCGAGCCAGCTGCCGAACGTGAAAGAAGGTTGAGCGCTGCTGGCTCGGAAAATACTCCTTCAGCTTCGAGAATGCGGGCTAAATGCCCGCTGATTGATGTGGGCGACATCTGTTTCAGATTGAACTGAAGACAGCGCGACAGGACAGTCACGGGGATTTTCTGCGGATCGGTCGTTGCAAGGATGAATTTGACATGCTCCGGCGGCTCCTCGAGCGTTTTCAGCATCGCATTGAATGCTGAATTGGAGAGCATGTGCACTTCATCGATCACGTAGACTTTGTAGCGCCCACGAGTCGGCGCATAAACGGCATTTTCAAGCAACTGCCGCATTTCATCGACGCGTGTATTGGTCGCAGCATCGACCTCGAGAAGATCTACAAATCGCCCGGCATCAATTTCTGTACACGCCGAACATGTTCCGCATGGCGTCGCTGTAACGCCGGATTCACAGTTCAATGATTTCGCCAGAATACGGGCAATCGTCGTTTTACCGACGCCGCGCGTCCCGGTAAACAGATAGGCGTGATGCAGGCGCTGTTCCGAAAGCGCATGGCTTAAAGCACGTACAACATGCTCCTGACCAACTAGCGTGGCAAAGGATTTTGGACGCCATTTTCGTGCGAGAACTTGGTAACTCATCGTGCGGATTGTAACCCAGACGTCGTCTGCGCCCAGCGCATGCCTACAGGAAAAATACGAGAAAAGCTGAAGGGTGGCGAGCCTGACCCCCGGCACTTGCAGACGATGGCTGTGGCTGCTTCCTTCCGGACCTGACCAGATTCACCACCCTGCAATGCGGGGAGACCCGCCACGCAGCGATTTTACCAGAAACACGCCGCCAAACGCCTGAGATAGTGTTTTCTCTGGGTATTAGGATTGTTGGGTATGAATGGAAACGCCCCCGGAGCATTAGCTTCGGGGGCGTTTTTATGGGGGAGCCTGGCGGTGACCTACTTTCGCACACGGGAAGTGCACTATCATCGGCGCGGTTTCGTTTCACGGTCCT
>JBAYVG010000005.1:0-59276 GCA_041674785.1 Rhodocyclaceae bacterium | reverse complement strand
CCTCGGTCGTCAATGAGGAATATCTCCCACTGATACCAGCCAGCCATGACCGGGCGACCGTCTCTACCGCAGTCAAACCATTGTGTCAGCTCTTGCCGGTCCGAAGATGCGCCGTCGAACCCGTCAGTCGAGAGGGACGCTGCGCAATCGGTCGTGGTTTCTTCGGTCGTCATTTCGCAGCGCCCCTCACTTCAACGTTGTGCCCCTTGCAGCGTGCGGCCAGCTCTACCAGCCAGCTCGCCAGCTCGGGAGGGGTGTGTTCCCGTTCTGCCTTCGTTATGTGCGGCCGGTAGTCATCGCGCTTCCGGCTCTGCACCACGTAAGCCGCCTCACCAAGCACCAGCGGCATGTCCGGCTGGTCGCGCGGTTCGCAGCCAACGACGTAAAACCACGTCGCCTTTTCGGCCTTGTGCCCCCACCACTTCTGCGGGGCCGCCAGCGTCCACCCGCCGAAGGAATCACGCTCGCCAGGTCGCGGCAGGCTCTGCGCTGGCCACAGCGTCGAGCCTGCCGGGGGCTCGAGCACGCCGCCAAATTCCCGCACCAGGGCAACAGCCAGGCGGCCAAGGTTTCGCTCGTCCGGTCGCGGGTTCGCAAAGGCGCGCAGCCGTCCCCATGCTCGGCAAGGAGGATGCGCCACTACAGGCCACGGCCCGTCGTAGGTTCGCGCATCACGCTCCGCGTCGAACACCTCAACGCCTGGCAATGCCTTGTAGCAACTGTCAGCGCGGGCAAAGAGGACTGCAACCGTCATTACTTTTCTCCACCGTCGGGGCACAACCCGTCGTGCGAAGGGACGCGCCGCGATAAGGCTGCGTCGCGCCCATCCACTCTGTCGTTGGGCCTCACAGATGTTCCATCGCCCACTGCGCACCGTCCCATGTGTAGCGGTAGTTCTCGTCGCCGTGCTGGTGCGCGTCGGCTACTGCTTTCGGGTCTTCGCCGTAGGTAGGCTTGATTTCCTCCCAAACCTCGTCGGGGCGAGTGCTGAACGGATCGCAATTCTCGATCTCGCTAGCCACGCTCAGGCAGTCGCCAAGCGCAATCAGCCGGTCAATCTTTTGGGGATCGGTGTAGTGCTGTTGCAGCGTTGTCAGTGCGGCGCTCGGGTAGCCGTCGCAATGCACGTAAATACAGCCGCACCGGCCGTCAGGGAGTTTTGCCGCTACTTGCCATCTGGTGCTCATCTTCTTTCCTTTCCGGGGCCACAAAGGCCCAACAAATCATTCAACCCGGACTGGCCGAAAAGCGGCCAGCCGGTTAATTCAGGCGTTCGGCGTCAGCATTTCTTGACATTCGGCTTCAATGTCTGAGTCGCTCATTTGGGCGAGTCTGAATATCAACTGCATTTTCCTTGTACTCATTTCTCCAGACATTTCTGCTCTGGTACCTAAATGATTCTTCGCGGCGAGCACAAAGAGCGACACCCCCTCTTGCGGGTTATTTTTTGGCAACGGGGCTTTCCATTTGCTCACTTCAATTCCTTTCTCCGTAGCACGTCGAACCAATCAGTCGAGAGGACGGCGTAAATAGTCTTTTGGTTGTATCAGCGGCACAGCGCCGCCGCCTTTCACTTCAAGCGTTCGGCGTCAGTGCATCCAGGCGCTTTTGCAACGCATCGGCGGCTTCGTCGTATGCGTCAGCGATGTACCCAAACGGCTTCGCCATAAAATCCTTGCTGTATGCTTTGCGCGCCCGATTTGCAGATGACCGAAGCTCTGAAATTTGATGCTTCAGGCTGTTGCGCACCATCGGCCCTCTGCTTTCACAAACCGCCCAATCTTCCATTTTGCTTTCTCCGTAAAACGTCGAACCACACATTCAACCGGACGCCGGTCAAGCGCCCGTGGTTTTATCTGCCGCTTCTGCGCGGCGCTCGGTTAATTCGGCGTTAGAGCGCTTCTTTCGTGGCGCTCCGCGATACTCTGGCCATGGCCGAAACTTCGGCGGCGCAATCACGTTCGCCAAAATCGTCTGCCACGTTTCACGCGTGTTCGGGACTACCGGGCCGGCGTCGCCGTCAATCTGCCGAGGTTTCGGCTTCGGGATGGCAATCTCATCCAGCACGCGGCACGGCACGGCCACGTTCTCACCGCTGTTGTAGTAGTCGAGAGCGCTGCGCACTTCCGATTCTGCGTAACGGCCTGCCCACGAGAGCGGCCACGCATATCCTTTGCACTCAGGCCGCCACACGTCGATGTACTCCTGGTCACGGCGCTGGTGGCTCAAATTCACGATGTAGTAATCCACGTCCAATTCTCCGTAGTTGCCGCCAGCGCTCTAACCCGGCGTTCGTTCGGACGCCCTGCGGGCGCCGCACAACTCAGCGTTCGGCGTCAATTCCGTGCATGCCCGCCGCCGAGGACAACTACTTTTCGCGCCTTCTCGGTGCCGTCAGCATTCCAGGCGGTTCCGCCGTCATCGTCCGCCATCGTGATCGTCTGCGCCTTCGCCTCGGTCACATCAAGAATCACCACGCCGTCACTTTCGAGCGGGCTATAGAACGATTCTTTGTTCACACAGACAGGCCGGCGGCCTTGCCCTTCTTCGATCATCTGCCCAAGCATCTTGTGCAGCCTCGCTACCGTCATTGCCATTTCTGTTTCCTTTCTTCGATTACGTCGAACCCGTCATTCGAGGCGAAGCGGAAAATCGCTCCTTGCCCCACTAAGTCTTGCGCGCCGCTCGCCTCAATTCAGGCGTTAGAAGGCTCTGGCGTGGCGCACCTGATACCGCTATCGAACGGCTCCAGCTTGTCGCGGAAGGCGTCTGCTATTTGGTCAAGAATTTGGCAACTCCACCGCGCGTCGTCGCGTACTTCAGTTTAATTTTTTTGTCGCACGCGAGACAAACAAGGTGGTAGGTAACTACGTCGAAGTCCTGATCGCTCTGTTTGAGCGTCTCAGACTTTTCAACAGCGAGGTGCTCCGCCGGATGTTCGCATTTGGACCAAAGCATCATTTTCTAACCACCAGAACAAAGCCCGGCAATCGTCGGCGGCGTAGCTGGTTTTCGCCGCACCGTTCGCGTGTGTGCTGTCGGCACATGAGCGCGGCCAGCGTCAGGGGTTTTTTTGCGCCGGGCCGTCGTCTGCCTGGTAATCTCTTCCCGCAGATAGGCTTCCAGGCACTCGTCGGAAAACACCCACGCCTTGCCGACCTTGGCTGCCGGGACGGTGCCGTTGCCGGCCAGATCGCCGAGCGAATCGACCGAAATATGAAGGAAGGCTGCGGCGTCTTTGATGTCGAAAGTTTTCACGGCTGGCCTTTTGGAGCAACCCGCTGGCACCATGCGCGTGCGCTGCCGGCGCGGATCTGTTTCATGAATTCGGATGCTTCCCTGCGACATTCGTTCCAGTCAGTCCGGACGTATGTCTTGATGCTCGGCTCACCGAACATCGACAGGTAGGCGATCACAAGAAGGGTTTTCATGACGCGGTTGTTTTGATTACGCTGCTTTTTCGTCGGACAGATCGGTAAAGAATGCAAGAAGATCGTCTTTTGCTATCTCGTAATCCGCCCATTTTCCAGTCCAGCGCTCCCCAATTGAAAGAGATTGATATGTTCTAATCATTTCCCCCGGAACTAGGATCAAACGGTATGAGCCATCATCTAAAAACGCGAACAGAACGACAAAATCCGCAATGAATTCCTGCTTCTTTACGGAAAACGCCCATCTCCTCGCTGGCCGTTCCTTTATCTGTCGATGAAGTGTTGATGCCTTCACGTCGACAGTCAGGCTGCCAACAGTGAAATCCGTTGCTGCCTGAAATTTGACCTTGTTGCTATTCGATGCAGACGGGACCAACTTCTGAAACTCGGCTTCCGCCTTTGCTGCGAATCGGTCCTTGTTGCTTCCGTAACGGCCCTTGTCTCCGGTTACTGGAATATTGTTTGCACGAAGACGGAGATACACTTTCTGCCATGCAATCCCCGTCTCTTCGCCAACCAGTTTCAGGTTCTTAAGACGGGAGTACGACTCGATAATTTTTTGATCGCTCATAATTCCATCCCTAGAACGGGATTGAGTCGTCCATGTCGTCAAAGCCGCCTGGCTTCGGCGCGCTGCGGTTGCGATCTGCCGGCGCCGACCGGCCTTCCGCTGGCGCCTGATTGTTCCCGGTGTCGCCACCGCGGCTGCTGCTAAGCATCTGCATTTCGTTGGCCTCAATCTCGGTCGTGTAGCGGTCCTGGCCTTCCTTGTCCTGCCACTTGCGGGTGCGAATGCGCCCCTCAAGGTAGACCGACGAACCTTTCTTGAGGTACTGGCCGACAATCTCAGCCAGATTGCGGTAAAAGACAACACGGTGCCACTCGGTAATTTCCTTCTTCTCGCCGCTCGTCTTGTCCTTCCACGACTCGGTGGTGGCCAGGCGAATATTCGCTACGGCGTCGCCGTTGGGCATGTAACGCATTTCAGGATCGGCGCCGAGGTTGCCGACGAGAATCACTTTGTTGACTGAAGCCATTTTTCAAACCCTCCGTTTGTGGCGCTGCTGATTGCGCCGCTTCTTCGCCATGCGCTTGACCTGGGCGGCTGTCCAGCCCGGGCCGTTCTGGTAGTTCCACCAGCACGCCACGGAGCCGCGGCCAATACTTCTCGGCGCGCGCTGTTGAACGCTCACGCCCGGGCGCAGAGCCATCGCCGGCATACTGCTGAGTCCAAGCGTTGCGCCGGCCACGGCCAACAACAAGGCCGATCGAGACAAGCCGCTCACCGGTAGTCCCTCGCGTCAAGTTCAAGCCCTTGGATGTACACCTGATGCGCGAGGATGGCAGTCGGCTTCGGAACGGCGCGCCCGTTTTCATAGCGCGAACCGCCCGACTGAGTGACGCCGAGGCGACCCCAGAATTCGCCCTGATTGAGTCGCATCTTGACGCGGACCAGTTTGTAATCCTTGATCAGCGCAGTCTTTTTTGCCTTGGTTGCCATGCTATTCCCCTTCTTTCTTGGTTTCGTTGATGCGCTGGTACTCGTAAACGCCCTTGATGTGCGCGCCGAAGAACGAACCGACCGACGCCGCGGCGAGGAATTCGCCGAAGGTCTGGGCGCTGACGCCGGCGTAGTGATACAGGGCGCCGGTGTTGAAGCGAACCGCCAGGGTCTCGGCTTCGTGGCCGATTTCCTTGATCTGGCTGGATTTGACGCTGTGCATTTGCATGATTTTCTCCTGGCGGCCAGCTGCCCGGCCGCCGGTGATTGGTTAGAACAGCTTTTCGGCGAAAGGCTGGCCGTAGAGCAGGGGCAGCATCGTTTCTTCGGCGATGCGCGCCAATTCTTCAGCGACAGCCGTCTTGAAAACACGGTCGGGCCGGATCAACTCGTACCAGAAACTGAGGTCGCCACTCTTTTCGCGGTACTTCAGGCGCGCTTCGAGCGGGTAGGCGCTGGTGCTTCCATCAAACACCGGCAAGCCCAGCGTGAAACGCTCGAAAACCTGCATGGTGGTTCGCGTGGCGTCGTTCTCACGATCAACAAACTCGAAGCTGACGCCGCCCGATTGCAGATTGACCTTGCTGCGCAGCCGTTTGTCGCTGTTGGCCTCGAAGCCAAGGGCCATCGACAGCATTTCAGTTCCGTTCGGCATTCCTGGAACCGCCGCGATGTCGCTAAGGTTGTCTTCGAGCCAGGTGGCGAAGGCGGTCTGGGTCATGACCTTGCTGTCGTTTTCCAGCCAGCGCCGCCATTCGACCGATCGCAGCGGGGCGAAAGCGCACTGGAGCTGACGCCACTGCGGGCGATCTGCGGCATGGTCGTCGATGACGGCAAGCAGCCGGCACAGGCTTTTCTCGGCATCAACTTCAGCATAGATCGTCGAGGCTTTTTCCTGCTTGTGCGTGTTGAGGTAGTCAATGAAACTGCCCGCGTCGGTGGTGAGAATCTTGCCGCGCTTGCAGATTGGTGCCGAAAGCATGGATTCCAGGCTGTTGACGCGGTAGCCATCGGGCACGGTGACAAAGGGCATGCCGTTGTTGATGCCGCGAATCTCGACGCTGGCGGCGCCGGCATCAAGCAGGGTCTGGAAGTTGTCTTGCGTTTCGCTCATGACAATGGTCCTTGGTGAATGAGGCAGATTGAAAATACGAGAGGAATAAAAAGGCTACGAAGCCGCGACGGTTTTCAGTTCGCGCACCGGCTCGGCGGCAACCGGCTTCAAGTCGAGTTTGGTCTGGCGCGGATCTTCTGCCAGCAGGTTGCCTTCCGGTGTCGCCCACAACAACGACTCGGGCGGCAAGCCCTTGGGTTTGGTGATAGACACCTCAGCCTTGACGGCGAGGGCTCCGGCGGTGCTCGGCTTGACGCCGATTTTCAAGGTCAGCGTGCCGGCCTTGTTGTTCTCGCAAACAGCTTTGATCAGCTCGGCGAACTTGTTCCCCGCGTGATCGAGGATGCAGATCAGATCGCCTTCGTCGTTCTCGACGCGAACGCCGCGCAGGTTATCCGGAAGAGGCTTGCCCATTTTGAAACTCCTTTTTTTGGTGGTACGTTGTGAAAAGATTGGTTCTCAGAAAGCAATCACGCAGCGGCGTGACTCTGGCGCTCGGCTTCGATGCGTTCGCAGTAGTGCAGCACCAGTTTCATTTCGGCCTCGTTCATGCGGTCGAGCAGGGCGCAAAGTGCGTGCATCAGGTCGTGCGTATTTGGCGCAACGCCGACGACCGACGGCGACCCTTGCGCGGCGTGCTCGATGGCGGCACGCGCGGCGACCGTCGCCCGCGACAGGTTGATGCCAGCGGACGAAGGAATCGAGCGCACGGCGCCCTGCAGCGCGAGCCGGTCGGCGGCAAGTTGTTCTTCGGCCGCTGCTTTTTCGGCGACTTCCTTCTGCGCGCGGGACTGCGCTTCGGCTAGGGTCTTGGCTTCGGCGGCTGCTTTGGCATCAGTCTCTGCCTTCAGTTTGGCGGCTTCCTCGGCGCGGATCTTCTCGCGCTCAGCGTCCAGGCGCTTCTGCTCGGCGGCCTTGTGCGTGGCGACACGCGCGGCCAGGAGGGCGGCGAAGTCGTCGGTGGCCTTGACGCACACGGCTTTCAGGTCGGGGAAGAGGAAGCCCCAATCCTGATCTGCGGTCAGCGACTTGATGTTGGCCTCGATGCGATCGGCGGTTTCGCTGGCGAGAATCTTGGTGTTGGCGAGCAAAGTATCGACGGCGTTCTGCATACTGTCGGTGTTGCGCTTGCCCTTGATCGCTTCGGTGAAGTCGGCGGCGACGATCGGCATGTAGGCCGAGCCCAGGCGGTCGTTCAGTTTGGCGACGTGCTCGGCGAGCGCCGTTTTGCCGCCGTTGACGATGGCCAGTTTGCGGGCGTCCTCTTCGCGCTTGACGGCCTTTTCAAGTTCCAGCGCGCTGCTGTTGATGGTCGCGGCGAGCAGATCGATTTCCTTGGCGACTTCGCCGATCGTTACCGTCTGCGCCAGCATGTCGTCCTTGCGCTCCTTGATCTTGACGGCGAGCTCGCGCAGCTTCACGGCGACCGCCTTGCCGTCGGCAAACTCCTGATCGGTGGCCGGCTGCATGTTGATCGCGGCGAGGAATTCGGTGATTTGCGCCTTGAATTCCGGCATGTTGGTCTTGGTGACTTCGCCGCGCGCCTGGACGAACAGCGTCGGCAGTTCCTTGATCGGCGCGGCGACGGCTTTCTCGATGTACTCGGGCGGCACGTAGTTGGCTACGTCCTCGTCGAACTGGCGCCAGCCGGCCAGCAGCTTTTCGGCACGGCCGGGAACGGCGCGGTATTCGGTCGTCACCATGTTTTCCTCGGTGCCGTCCGAGACCACGAAAACGACCTTCTCGAAGCCGAAAACCAGAATCTGCTGCTCAAGCTGCCAGTAGGCTTTCGGCGGCAGATCGTTGTCGCGCACCGCTTGCGCCAACTTCTCGTTCCACTGCTTGTGCTCGAAACCGGTCTCGAACATCAGGTCGGCGCCGTCGGTGCTGGCCAGTAAATAACCATCATCGTCGGTGGCCACGTCGGTCGACAACTTCTGGCCGATGCGCTTTTCGATGATTGGGCGGGCCAGCGCTTCGAGCCGGTGGCCTTTGTCCAGCACCTTCTCGCGCACGAAGTCGGAAAACTCCTTCTCCGTGCCGGTGGCCTTCATGTGGATCAGTTCGTTGCGCGTCACGTTGTCGTCGTCGCCCATCATCGCGGCGGCTTCGCTGGCATTGCGGGTGGTGGCGCGCAGCGCCAGCCACTCGGGCGAGCCCTGAATAACGTCGTGAATGATCATGCCGGTTCTCCTTTTTTCAGTTGATTGATCGCCGTTTTTTGCTCGGCGCTCAGGGTGTATTCGCGCCCGACCATAGCGATGATCTGCTGCGGCGTGCGCTTGCCGGCGGCAGCGGCCTTGGCCCACTGTCCAATTGCTTGCTCGAAGTCTTCCAACTCCATCACGGGTAAGTCAGCGGGCTCTTTCGTGGCAGGTTCTGTACTGTCGTTGTCGATATAGTCAGGGCGCCCATCTTCGTTAATTGCCCCCATGTCCGACTCGAAAGCCCGTTGCATGTCGATAGACATCACCCCCCACTTACTGAGCAGCTGGCGCAGCATGGTTTTAAATGCCATGCCGTCAAAGTCTTTTTCCCAGAACGTGTAGCCCTTCTGCGCGGCGTACCCTTTCGAGTAACGCATGGCGTGGGCTTGCATTTTGGCGAAAGACCAGTACATGGTTTTAATGAAGCCGTTGGAAAGCTCGAACATGGCGTAATACCCTGTTGTCGGCATAGGGTCGCGGATTTCGTCATCGTCGATCAGTTTGGTGAAAATTTCCTCGGTCAGCCTGTTGTAACTGATCAGCTCACCATCCTTGAGCGAAATTACGTTGATACGGCGATACTGCCCAGACCGAATCGCCAACTGGATATATCCTTTGTAGCCGATCTGGAACTGGGCGACTTTGCGGTTATTTTTGCGGTCGTCGTAAGGGACCATGTAAAAGTGTCCGAGCGAAGGACTAGGCGACAACTCCAGTGCTGCACCCTGCAGCCCGGCGGAAAGAATCGTTCCATTCTCACATTCGGCCAGCGCAGGGTTATTGCTGACGCAGGCGACGATCGAAGTGATAAACGAATCACCTTTTTTGCCAGCGATGATTTCGCCGATCTTGCGCTTAACCGAATCGCCCGCCATGAATGTAGAAAACGTATTGCCGGTTCGGGATACTGCTGTTGTTGTGTTCACTGGCCTACTCCTTGTGTTCGATGCACAGCAGGCTCTGAATCTGCGCTTCAAGTTGATTGAGCGCGATTTCGCAATCGGCCTGCACCTTGGTTTTTGCGGCCTTGAGCATCGCTACCTGATTGCCGACAATTACGTCCTGGTCGTCAAAGGTTACGGTCACTTCGGCCGTGCCGACCTTGACCCAGCCGTCCGGCGGGTTGTCGTCGCCGGACGGCTGATACAGTCCAAGCGCCGAGATCGCGCGTTCCGGTGAGCATTTTTCCAGCGAATCCAGTGTGCAATACGAGCTGGTGATGTGCGCAGGAACGGTTGCGGTGATGGTTTTCATGCAACCTCCCAGATGGTGCGCTGGCCCGGCGAAAAGGTGGCGATGTACTCGGCGCGCAGGCGAGTGCGCTCCTGCCGCGAGGCAGCGCGCGCGGCGGTGATGTTGAATCGCGTGGTCGGGTCGGTGACGAGGGCCAGCGCTTTGGTCTGGCCGTCGATGGCGATGTTTGCCGAGTAAAGCTGATAGCAAAGGATCAGGCGTTTGATTCTGTTGAGCATGGCGGTCTCCGTTCCGTCAGGCAATGCAAAACGCATCGCGTATGACAAAGATAGCCGATTGCTTTGCAGAAAGCAAGCATTTCTGTGCAAATAAAAAAACCGCCTGTTGCGGCGGTTGTTTTTCGCTTGCCACGGTTCAGTGAATGCGCGTCGGTTCCTTGCGCGCCTCGTTGCGCAGGCGTGCGGCGAGCAGCACCAGGCTGCGTGAGACCGATTCGACTTGAGCGGTCGATAGTTCGCCAAAGCCCTTGATTACGCAATCTCCGGATGGCGTCAGACCGACATAAACGCCCGCGATGAGCGTTTCATCGTTTACTTTTTGCAGAGTTCTTCTCTCCGTTTGCATCCTTCCCCCCTTGCCGCTTGTTGACCAACAAACAAGCATCTTGCGATTTATTTTTTACCTGCGCAATACGACTAAGGTCATACGTTGTCGCTTCGCAGGCTGCGCCGAGACTGACCGTGCCGAGCGATGCTTTGCCGGCCGACCGCCCGGCGATCCACTCGGAGAAGGCGAGAACGAATTCCTTGTCGGCGTCGGCGACGTTGGCCAGGGTTGCGGCGATCGCCGACAGATAGGGGTCGTCGCCACGCGATTGCGCCGGCGGCTCTTTGTCAAGCGAGCCAGGCGGCAGGCCGAATGCCGTCTCGATGGTTTGCGCCATCTTGTCGCCAATATTGCGCGACGGGTTGGGGCCGGCGATCGACGTGATGTAGGAATTGTGCCGTTGCAGAACCTCTGCCGCAGCGTTGATGCCGCCCGCCGCGCGCACGAGTTGCCGCAAATTCCATAGCCGGTTGGCTTGCAAGGGGTTAATCATGGGGCGTCTCCGTCGAAAATAAATATTTTACTATGCCGTGTGTTTTGGCATAAATTTTTGTTGTATAGTTTTGATTAACGTGCAGTAAGCAAATATGACATTTCAGCAGTCACAAATAGATTGTAGGTGACTGGCGGCCGGTTTTCAATAATGGGAAGCTGGTAATTTCAAGCGACAGGGGGTGGGCGTGGCGAGAATACGGACGATCAAGCCTGAGTTTTTCAGGCACGAGGCGCTGCAGGATCTGGAAATCGCTCATCCCGGCAGCTATACGATGCTGGTATTTTCCGGTCTGTGGATAATTTCCGACCGGGAAGGCCGGTTTGAGTGGCGGCCACGAAGCATCAAGCTGGATGTTCTCCCGTTCTTGAATTTCGACATGGAAGCGACGCTTTCCTTGCTTGAGCAGAACGGGCTAATTCAACGATTTGAGCACAAAGGCGAAATGTTCGGTGCCATTTTGTCATGGGAGCGGCATCAAATCGTTGGAAGGGACGAGCCGCCTTCCGAAATCCCCGCCCCTGATGGTTCAAAAACACCGTATTTCCGTCCTTTAAACCAGACTCAGCGTGTCAAAGTCTACGAACGCGACAACTGGACGTGTTCCTATTGCTCGCGGAACATGCGCAACGACAAGCGTGCGGCCTGCCTGGATCACGTCATTCCGTATTCAAAAGGAGGGACGAACCGGCAGCAAAACCTCACCACGGCATGCAAAAAATGTAACGCCGAAAAGTCGGACAAGACGCCGACAGAGGCTGGCTTTAATTGGCCAGCCGGCCTTGGCGAATACCTTGACAAAGAGTCAAACGAAGTGCGTCAACATACCGTTAACCCCCCGTTAATGGGGGGTGCAGTGGTCCATGACAAGGAAAGGGAAAGGGAAAGGGAAAGGGAAAGGGAAAGGGAAAGGGAAGGGGAAAGGGAAGGGGAAAGGGAAAGGGAAGAGGGTAAAACCGTTGCGTCGGTCGCTTCGCTGCCCGTCGCCAGCAAAAAGCCCCGCCTTGAAAGCGAATCCACCCTGCAAACCGCTTGCCGGGAAACCTGGGCGGCCTACTCGACGGCCTACGCCAACCGCTACGGGCCTGATCCGGTCCGCAATGCCAAGGTCAATGCGCTGGTCAAGCAGGTCGTACAGCGCTTAGGTGCGGAAGAAGCGCCATCCGTTGCCGCCTTTTTCGTCAATCACTCCGACGCCTACTACGTTCGCAAGTCGCACGACCTTGGTTCGTTGGTATCCGATGCTGAGAAGCTACGCATGGAATGGGCGTCCGGGCGCATGGTGACGGCAACCTCGGCGCAGCAAGTCGACCGGACGCAGGCGAACCGCAGCGCAGCCAATGAGGCGATTGCTCTGCTCGAAAAGAAGAAGGCTGCGGAAGGAGCGCCGGCATGAGCGAGCGCGAAATTGTCGAAGCGATTGCCGTGACTGCCGAGCTGACGCAGACGCAACTTACCGGGTCGGCGATGGCGGTGATGGCCGACGACCTGATGCGCAACTACCCGGCGCCGGCGATTCTGCAGGCGCTGACGCGCTGCCGGCGCGAACTGCCGGGGCGACTGACGCAACACGCAATCATCGAACGCATCGAGCAGGCCGATGGTCGGCCGGGCGCCAACGAGGCATGGGGCATCGCCCTGACCGCCTTCGACGAAGCGGCGACGGTTGTCACCAACGAAGAAATCAACGAGGCGATGGCGGCGGCGCGGCCGGTGATGATCGGCGGCGACGAAATCGGCGCGCGCATGGCGTTTCGGGATGCCTACGAACGAATCATTCGCCAATCGCGGCTGGCCGGCATTCGGCCGAAGTGGTATCCGTCGCTTGGCTTCGACCCGATCATGCGCGTCGACGCGATCCAGGCGGCCGAAGCCAAAGGCTTGCTGACCCGCGCACAGGCGGTGGCGTACCTGCCCGCCGTCAGCGCGGCCGATGCGGCGCAAGGGCTGGCGCTGATCGCCGGCCGGCTGACCGATCAATCAACCAAGCCGGAATTGCCAAAGCACGAAGCCCTGCTGCGCATTACCGGCATTTTGACGAAACTGAAATCCGCATGAGTGCTTGCGTAACGACCAGCAATCGCGCCAGCTCGAAGCCGCTGGAGCAGCATCTGGCGGGCTACCTGCTCGGGCTGGCGCGGGGAAACTGGACGCTGGCCTACAACCGCGAATGCCTGGCGTTGTGGCGCGAGTGCTACGGCGAGCAGATCGCGGCGCGGGCGGAAAAACTGGTCAAGGCCGGGTGGAAGAAATGAGCAAGGTGATCGACTACGGTTCGGTATGTTCCGGCATCGAGGCGGCCACGGTCGCTTTTTCACCGCTGGGCTGGAAAGCGGCGTGGTTCTCGGAAATCGAGCCGTTCCCCTGCGCCGTGCTGGCGCACCACTATCCGGAAACGCCGAATCTTGGCGACATGGCGGCGCTGCCGGAGCGCATCGCCCGCCAGGAGGTTTCTGCGCCGGCGGTTTTTTGCGGCGGAACGCCCTGCCAGGCGTTCTCGATCGCCGGGCTGCGCCGGTCTCTGGAAGACGCACGCGGCAACCTGTCACTCATTTTTTGCGAGATTGCCAATGCAATTGACGCTGTTCGACTTCATCGAGGCGAAGACCCCGCCATCATCTTCTGGGAAAACGTTCCCGGTGTTCTCAGCACTGCCGATAACGCCTTCGGCTGTTTCCTTGCCGGGCTTGCCGGAGAAGATGATCCGATCATCCCCGAGCCTTGCCCGCCTGCTGCAAAATCCAGTCGCTACTGGAAGTGGAACAAGGCAAGCGGTGCTCACGCACTGGGCTGGCCGGTCGCTGGTTGTGTCGTTGGACCCGCGCGAACGGTCGCGTGGCGGGTCACAGACGCCCAATACTTCGGACTGGCCCAACGACGCCGCCGTGTGTTCGTTGTCGCAAGTGCTCGAACGGGGTTCGATCCCGCCGCGGTACTTTTTGAGTTCGACGGCGTGCGCCGGGATACTCCGCCGAGCCGAGAAGCGGGGGAAAAGCCTGCCCCGACAATTGCAGGATGCGCTAATGGCGGTGTCGCAAACGGCCCCGGGCGCGACGTAGATTCAATCGAGACGCTGCAGGTTATTACGATGGCGCACGGCCAGGGCGGCGCCGAGATTGCAAGTGAGCGTAGTTCTACGCTCACTTGCAATCATGAAGCGCCGATCCTTTTCTCGCCGGTATGCGTGACGGGGGAGATTACGCACACCCTCAAAGCCGAAGGCTTCGACGCCAGCGAGGACGGCACATGGCGAGGGCAACCAATCATCTGCTGCCACGGCAAACAAGATCCGTGCACCAGCGCCGACACGGCCTTTGCGCTTGGCCGGAACAGCGGCCAGGAGAACGCCATCGCCTTCTCCTGCAAAGACTATGGCGGCGACGCTGGGGCGATCAGTCCAACGCTACGCAGCATGGGGAGCGACGGCAGTCATGCGAATGCGGGCGGGCAGGTGGCGGTTTGTTTTGCCGAGAACAGCCGCGCCGAGGTGCGTTTGGAAGGTGGAGACGGCCAGCGCACCGGCGCGTTGAGCACAGGGGGCGGAAAGCCGGGGCAGGGTACGCCGATGGTGGCGGTGGCCGTCGCGTTGCGCGGCAGAGAGGGCGGCGCAACGGCCGAACTCGGCGATGAAGTCGGCAACTGTCTGCGAGCCATCGGCGGGGGAGTGGATAAGGCGCATGTGCTGGCCCCGGTTTCTTACTCCACGAAGCTGCACAACACGTCGAGCAACCAAGCCGGGAAGTTATACCGGGAATACACGGTAGGGCTTGATGTAAATAGCCCGCCGCCAGCGCTGATTACGGCCATGCAGGTTCGCCGCCTTACTCCGCTGGAGTGTGAACGCCTGCAGGGATTCCCTACAAATTACACCCTGATTCCGTGGCGCAAGAAGCCGGCGGCCGATTGCCCGGACGGCCCGCGTTACAAAGCCCTCGGCAACTCGTGGGCGGTGCCGAACGTCAGGTGGATCGGTCGCCGCATCGACGCCGCAATCAAGCAGGCCGATCAAGGAGGGAAAAAATGAACATTGCCTTTCAGGTCGACAAGCACCTCGCCTGCCACATGGAACGCTGGCCCGATGCCGATCGTGCGCAGCAGAAACGGCGGATCACGGAAGCCCTGAAAACCGGAAACGCCTGGCTGTGGCCTGAACCCAAGCAGATGGCGTTGTTCGCATGAAGCGCGTCTCCCGCCGAAAAGTTGAAGCCTGGCTGCGCCCGATGCGCCAGGCTCTGCGCGAAATGCGCTCGGGCGAAGTCGATAGCATCAAGGGGTATGCAGTCACGCGCCTGCACAACCGCGATGACTATGTGCGCCTCGACTTCTGTCTGGCCGGCTTCCGCTGCCTGATCAACCGCCTGTTCCCGGCCGTCGATACCGCGCCCTTGCTGAAACTCGAAACGCGGCTGGCGAACGGCGTACCGATGACTGTCGAAGACATCGATGCCGCGCTGGCGCTGCTGAAGTCGCTCGAAAAACCGCTGATGCTGATGTCTGCCGAAGCGGTGAGCTCGGCGGTCATGGCCGAGCAGGTGCGCAACGAGATGGAATCTTTGGGACTGGTGGCATGAGCGATATGGACCTCGTTGCAGAGATGCGCGGCTTTGAAATTGACCACGAGCCGGAAGGCTGGCCGGCAGTGAAGATGCGCCAGATCAGCGCGCTGTGCGATGAAATCGAACGGCTGCGGCGCGGTGAGTTCATCTGCCAGAAGTGCGGCCTGCGCAAGAACGATGAACACCCGAAGGCGGATTTCTGATCATGAGCCGGATCACGATCATTCGCACGGCCGAAGAATTTCCGCCAGAGACGGTACTGGCGCACGTTCGCCGCTTCCTGTTCGGTCTGTTCGATGGTTGGCAAAAGGATGACCGGCGGGGCTGGCGCAAGTTGTGGAAACGCCTGTCGAGCATGGAATGCGGCGAGTTCGCGGTGATCGAGTTCGTCATGCCGCGCTCGACGCCTTATCACCGGCGGCACATGGCAATCGAGGCGGCGGTGTTCGATGCGCAGGAGCGCTTCAACGATTTCGACATGTTCCGCGACTGGCTGAAGATCGGCGCGGCGTGGGTGCTGTGGGTGCCGGGCGCGAAGGGCGGCATCGTGCCGCTGCCGCGGTCGGTGAGTTACGCCAAGGCCGACCAAGCGGAGTTCGAGGCGTTCCACCGGGCGGTGATCGGCTTCCTGCGCGCACCGCACGCGGCGCCGTACCTGTGGAAACACCTCGGCGATCAGTCGCACGAAATGATGGATTCGATTCTCAATGGTTTTGACGAGTAAAGGGCTTGTATGAGCGAAACAGGAAGACGCCACGTTGCGCGCGTCAAGGCTTTACCGTGTGCCGTATGCGAGCGCAGTGGGCCGAGTGACGCGCATCACATCCTGTCCGGGCGAACGCCGGGGCGCAAGAGTCCGCACTGGCTGACGATTCCGCTGTGCAAGGATTGTCACCAGGGCAGCCGCAACGGCATCCACGGCGAGCGGATCATGTGGAACGTGATGAAAAAGACCGAGGCGGGATGCTTGAACGAGACGCTGGAAAAACTTTACGGGGAGATGCGGTAATGGGAGTAAGAATAGGCGGCGACAGCAAGCCGAAGAAGCGGGTTTCGGGCGAGGTTGACGGGATCAACATGGTGGCGCTGCAGTCGTCGATTCACTGGCGCGGCGATCTGCGGCTTCTGCAGTTGAACGAAAGCAGCGAGAGCATGATCGCCGAGGCCGAGTGGCCGAAGAAAAGCGGCAAGCTGTACTGGGCCTGCGCGAGCACGGGATTGCTGTTCGACAAGCAATCTGGCCGCTGCCTGCAGTCGAGCCAGGTGCTGCTGCTGCCCGAGACGCTGGCGCCGATCAAATGCACGCGCGCCAGCTTCGACAAGTGGCGCAACGCGCGGGTGATGGGCGAGGGCAAGGCGCTGGCGGTGAAGCGCGGACCGAAGCCGAAGGGTTATGTGGCGCCGGAGGCTGGGGGCGACGATGACTAAGGCGGTGGATTTTCTCCATGTTCTAAAAACCTATCTGCCCGGAAATAACTGGAAGGTTTCCCATCAGCAAGGGAATGGTCACATGCTGGTGGCGAACGATAGCGCCGTTGGGTATTCCGCGTTGCGGATTTATTTTACCGAAGATGCGAAAACCGCAATCCTGAAATGCTACGAGGTTGCGGATAAAAAGATACCGCATTGCTTGGAAGAGTTCGCCATTGACTTTTTGCCTACGGAAGATTTGTTTTTTGCCCAAAGGGCCGAAGCGGCGGCGGTGTTAGCCAGTCAGGAAGCGCACCGAAAACAGGTTTCGGAAATCGTTTCGCGGAAGACGGAGAGAAGGTTACGGCGCGCAAAAAGGATGGATGAAAGGCGTTTTTGGCAGCAGAGTCGGCGCCTTACCAAAGGAGACGGCGGGAGCGGTGTTATCGCAGGAAAAATCGTGATTCGGTCGGCGTGGCCGGTCGGGCTTGGTGATTCCGGTGCCGAGTCGCTGGATTTCTGCGGTCGCGTTGAGCCAAGTCTTTGCGAGGACGAACCAAGCACGATTGATCGGGTGGCCCATGCGTTTGAAAGGGCGCATAGAACCTGGTCGCCGTTCGGCCCGTTTTTGGGAGACGAGTTTGATTACCAGTTCACCGATACGCGGAATGGCGTCGCTTTTTTTGGCCACGACAGAAGCGGCCATTCGGGGAGGGTAGAATGCTGCGATTAAAGATTGGGCAAATGAACTCGCTTATGACAAAAGCGAAGGCCCCCAAATACAAGAACGTCAAGGTCACGCTCGACGGGCTGAATTTCGACTCGAAAGCGGAAGCGGCGCGCTACGTCGAGCTCAAGCAGATGCAGGCGGGCGGGCTGATTAGCGGGCTGCAGTGCCAGGAGACCTTCGCGCTGGCGATCGATGGCGCGCTGATCTGCAAGTACCGGGCTGATTTCAGCTACACCGACGGCGCCGGCCAGCGCGTCGTCGAGGATGTAAAAGGGGTCAGGACGCAGGTCTATCTGCTGAAAAAGAAGTTGATGAAGATCCTGCTCGGCATCGCGGTGCAGGAAATCACCAAAGGAGGGCGCCGTGCGAGAAAGCCTTGATCGATTGTCGCCGGCGCTGGTGTGCAGCGATCTGAGCGTTACCGCAGGGGTCGATAACGCGCACATGGTCGCCGCGCTGGGCTATGCGTCGATGACCTACCCGCTGGCCTCGCCGTTGGTGCGCATGTACCTGTCGCACGACCGGGCGTCGGTGCATGAGGCTCGGGCGCAGGCGTGCGACATGGCCAAGAAGGCGGCGCGGCGTGGCGGGCTCAATCTGCGGGCGTCGGAGCTGGCGCAGATCGGCCGGCAGGCGCTGGACTACGCCATCAACAAGACCTGCCCGCGCTGTCATGGCACGAAGTTCGAGACGATCCCGGGAACCAACTGCCTCGGCGCGCATGTGTGCAAGGCGTGTGGCGGCGA
Source organism: Rhodocyclaceae bacterium (assembly GCA_041674785.1). Lineage (GTDB taxonomy): Bacteria > Pseudomonadota > Gammaproteobacteria > Burkholderiales > Rhodocyclaceae > Proximibacter. The sequence goes on along the minus strand of JBAYVG010000005.1, from coordinate 41,288 downwards.
TGGCCGGCGCAAGCTGCCGGCGAAGCACCGCAAACTGATTGCCGAGGTGGTGGCCAGAATCGAGCGAATCGAATCAATTCTTGACTCGATTGTGGGCAAGCGCGTGTAAAATCGCTACATCAAGCATCCATAAGGGGCTGACAAGCCAGCCCCAACTTATAAGCCAGTGGCGACCATCCGGGTAAATGTGATGGTCGCGCTCGCTCCAGTTTTGGGGATCGCAGCTCCTGTCTCCGTAGGCGCCGAGCCTTCTGCGAACGGCAACCTCCCTTTGAAACGGCCACCCTTACCCGGTGGCCGTTTCTTTTTTCAGGGTTTCTTGATCGGCTGGCCGCAGGTCGGGCAGCGCGGCCGGGAACGGGCAGCAATGGCCCGGTAGATAACCGACGGCGCGACGCCGGCATGAGCCGCCGCAGCGCAGGGCGTCGCCTTGGGGTTGGCCGCCAGGTAATCGAGGGCGATCTGGGTGCGCGTCTTGCGCGGTTTTTTGGCGCTCATGATTGTTCCTGTGCTTTGGCGATGATTTGGCACGCCAGGGTTGCCGACTCCTGCAGGGCGTCGAGTTTGAAACTGATTCCCGAAGCGTAGATGAAGCGGGCGACGCCTTCGAGCAGGAAGCAGTCGTTCGCCTTGGTGAAGTGTTCGGGCAGGCCGAGGGTGTCGCCGATTTCGCTGCGTATGGCTTCGGCAATCAACTGGCAGGTTATTTTCACGCCGGTTGGCGCGGCGTCGAAGCAGTCGGTGTCGCGTTCAAGGTTGTCCATCGGGGGCTCCGTTGAATAGCGGGTTGGCCTCGGTGGTTTTGGCAATGACGGCATCGAGCGTCCAGGCAGCAAAGGCAAGTTCGTTGTTGTCAAGCTGCCGCCGCGCTTCCTGGACGGCCGCCAGCAGGACGGCGATCTGCTTGCCGCAGCGCGCCAGACGGTATTTGGCGTCGGTACTGCGCTCCCGGTATTCATTGCGCTCGCGCAAGGCGTCACGCAGCGTAAAGATGGGATGGGATGCCGCGTTCGCTTCGAGCGCTTCTGTCGTGAAGCCTTCGCAGGCGTTCAGGCAAGCGTCAATGCGGCGACGCAGGCGGGTCAGGGTGCGCGGCTCCCACGGCTCGGGCAGTTGGCTGTAGTCGATGACTTCGATGGCGGGCGCTTCGTGGCTGGCGGTCATGGCTGGCTCCCGGTGGCTTTGGCGATGGCGGCGCGGGCCATCTGCACGAAATACAGTGCTTCGCCGGCTGGCGGGTTCTTGTCGCACCATTCAACCAGTGCCGCGCATGCTTCCAGCAACTCAGGTGCGGCGCAGATCAGGCGCGCATTCGCCTCCTTCTGCGGGCTATTCTTGCCGTCGATAGCATCGTCTCCCATCTGCCAGACAACAGTAGCAAGTGCGTGATGCGAAATTCTCGGGGCCAGCGCGTCAATATCAACGAGTTTGCCGCCGTGTTCGCTGTCGTAGATGTCGCCGAGCGTCCAAGGCCCGTCTGTGTGTTTGGTGGTCATGGCGTGCCTTTCATTGATCGACATCATCGAAGATGCTGCGCGTTCCATCGGCGTTCATCAGTGTGCCGTCTGGCGCGTAGTAGCACTTCCCGGTGGCCTTCCGGACGTTGGCGATGGCCGATTGCAACAAGTCCCAAGCGTGCGCAGGGATAGCCCCGTCATCGTTTTCAAGGTTCATTGCAGCTTCCAGCAGTTCGTCACGCTGCTGCTCTACGGCAGCAAACTGTTCGGCAAAGGAAGAATGGACGACGACCATATTGCGCAACTGGCCGGGTGTATTTGGGTGGTTGCTCATTTCAATCGCCCCGTTGTTGCGCTTGTGCCGCGGTGAAGCAGGCGGCGAGCTCGCTGGTGGTCAGGTAACGCAGATAGCGCGGATAGCAGCGGGCATCCTCGACGGCGAACAGGAATTCGTCGCTGTAGCGGATCTCGGTCGCCAGTTCGCGCAGGCATTGCTCCCGGATGGAAGCCAGGCGCCCGACGGTATCGCCGCGCGCTCGCGGGACGAGGGTGGCAAGAATGCAGGTGGTCATATCAATCTCCGTTTGATTGCGTGCCGGTAGGCAATCAAACTATAGCAAAGTGCTAGGCATATAGCAAATAGAAAAGTGAGGCAGGGCATGGTTGCAGAGAAAAAACCGAAGAAGCCCCCTGTTGATTGGGAGGCGGTAGAGCGGGATTACTGCGCAGGAATGAAGACGCTGCGCCAAATCGGCGAGGAAAACGGATGCACGCACGCCGGGATCAAGAAGCGGGCGGCGCGTGATGGATGGACGCGCGACCTGCAGGCAAAGATCCAGGCGGCGGCTGAAGCGAAAGTTACCAAGGGCGAAGTTACCAAAGAAGTTACCAAGGACGACTTGGAAACCAAAGTCGCAGAGCGGCAGGTAATCGAGGCCAATGCGGAAATGCTGGCCGGCGTGATTCGCGGCCATCGCAAGGACGTGGGGCGCCTGCGTGGCGTGGTTAGCGTGCTGCTGGAGAAGGTCGAGGCGATTCTGACTGAATCGGACCTGTTCAAGCAGATCGGCGAGATGTGCGCGGCGCCTGACGAGAACGGCGTCGACAAGGTCAATGAACTGTACTTCAAGGTTATTTCCCTGCCGTCGCAAACCGACAGCACGAAGAAACTGGCCGAGACGATGAAGATCCTGATCGAGCTGGAGCGCAAGGTGTTCAAGTTGGAAACGCTGCCAGACGATCCGGCCGAGGCGGTGGCGCGCGGGGCGGCAGAAGGCGCGGCCAAGGGCATGGGCGCGTTCACCCGCTCGGCGCTGGCCGATCTGATGAGCGAACTTGAAGATGCAGCGACCCCCGCTTGACGAGTCGCTGGCGCTGCTGATTCGCCGCAGTGGGCGGAAGGCGGCCAAGCAGTTGTGGGCGGCGGTGATCAGTGATTACGGCGACGAGGGGGTGCGCTGGCTGGGCAAGAACGACCGCTTCTTTCTGCTGACGCGCCTGCTGCACCGCAAGGACGCGGATAAGCCCTGGCTGTACGCGCGCTGCCGGGAAGTCGAAGCGGACACCGATGATTACCTCGACCTATGGGCCCGCGAGCATTATAAATCGACCATCATCACCTTCTCGGGAATCATCCAGGAGCTGATCCGCGACCCCGAAATCACGATCGGCATCTTCTCGCACACCAAACCGATCGCGCGCAAGTTCCTGCTGCAGATCAAGTCCGAGCTGGAGACCAATCAGGATCTGATCCACATCTACCCGGACGTGTTCTACGCCGAGCCGAAGCGCGAGAGCCCGAAGTGGTCGGAAGAAAAAGGCATCGTCGTCAAGCGCCAGACCAACCCGAAAGAGGCCAGCGTCGAAGGGTGGGGGCTGGTCGATGGCCAGCCGACCGGCGCACACTTCCGGCTGCGCGTGTACGACGATGTGGTGACGAAGGAGTCGGTATCGACGCCCGAGCAGGTGACGAAGACGACCGAAGCATGGTCGCTGTCCGACAACCTGGGCGCCGCCGGCGAAGACGGCAAGGGGCGAAGCTGGCACATCGGCACGCGCTACAGCTATGCCGACACCTACCAGTTCATTCTCGACAAGAAGGCGTTGAAGCCGCGAATTTACCCGGCAACGCACGACGGTACGCTTGATGGCAACCCGGTATTCCTGTCCGCCGAGGCGTGGGCCGAGAAGAAGCGCAAGCAGACCTCGGCGACACTCGCCGCGCAGATGCTGCAGAACCCGGCGGCCGGCGCGCAGGCGATGTTCAAGAAGGAATGGCTGCGTTTTGCAGACGTGCGACCGGCGACGCTCAACGTTTATATCTTGTGCGACCCGGCAAGCAGCCGCAAGAAGGGCAGTGATCGCACGGCGATTGCCGTGATCGGCGTCGATGCGGCGCGCAACAAGTACCTGCTCGACGGCTATCACCATCGAATGAGCCTGTCCGAGCGCTGGAATGCGCTGTCCGGACTGCGCAAGGTATGGCTGAACAAGCCCGGCGTGCAACTGGTCAAGGTCGGCTACGAGCGCTACGGCAGCACCTCGGACCTCGAATACTTCGAGGAAAAGATGGAGCGCGCCAAGGATGTCTGGGAAATCCACGAGCTCGCCTGGCCGCGCGACGGCAACGGCAGCAAGTACGACCGCATTCAGCGCCTGGAGCCGGATTTCCGGGCCGGCACCTTCTATCTGGCGGCGGTCACGCCTGGCATTACCAAGAACCAGCAGAAGGTAATCGACGCCGGCCAGGCGTACCGGGTTTTCTCGCCGGTCAAGCGCGCCGACGAGAACCGCGCGGTCTATGCGCTGAACAAGACGCTGCTCGACGAATTCCTCGTCTATCCGTTCGCCGTGCATGACGACCTGCTCGATGCGTGCAGCCGCATTTACGACATCGATGCGGTGCCGCCGATCCTGATCGACGAGCGGATGCTCGAACCCGAAGCCTTTGCTGATGGAGTGTGAGACATGGCTGATGAACAGAAAGTAACGACCAGCACGCGATTGTGGTCCGAGGAAGTCGGCATTGCCGCGGCGTCCGATCCGCTGGCGGCCGGCGATCCGAACAAGGAGCCCGGTTACGAGTTCTCGAACGGACGGACCTTCTTCACCGGCGGCGGGCCGTATGACCAGCCTGCTGAATGACGCGCTGGCCGAGTCCGGACAGGACGACTACAGCCAGTTGCCAGAACCGATCAAACAGGCTTACACGCGCACCGAATACCTGTGGCTGTCGGATGCCGAGAAAGCCAACCTCGTTCAACAGGAGTGCGAACCAGAATGGTGAAAGAACGCGATCAGGACGCCGTTTTACGGATGTTTCTGGCAGGCAAGAGCAAGGCCGAAGTCGGCAAGGAGTTGGGCAAGGACAAGAAGCAGGTCGGCAAGTTGCTGGCGCTGGCAATCAGGGAGAAGGGCAATGATCGACCTATCAGGTGACTCGCCGCAGGTCGCGGCACTCGATTTCAACATGGCGCGGGACATGGCCGAGGCGCTGCACGCGGCCTATCCGGGCCATTTGTGGGCGGTGACGTGCGAGGGCGAGAAGGGCATCGCCACGGTGCGCAACATGTATCTCTCGGGGAATTGGGGCTTCGTCCTCAAACTGAAAGATATTTCGACGGCTTCCGACTGGAAAAAGAAAGTGGTGATGGCCGGCGGCGAGCTGCTGGAGCGCTACCGCTTGAGCCGCGGGAGCGCCGATCAGGCGGCCATTGCGGATCTGCAGTCCGACAAGTTCGGCAACATTCTCGGGGACAAAGCGAAATGAGCGACGCCAACACAACCGGCCTGGACGATGCCCAGGCGCTGACGCTGGCCCGCGATGCCTACTCCGGCAGCACGGATTACTTTGACGCCAACGTGCGCAGCGGCATCGAGAAGGACATTCGCCGCTTTCAGTCGCGCTTCCCGTCCGACTCGAAGTACATGAGCGACGGCTACCGGGCGCGCTCGCGGATCTTTCGGCCGAAGACGCGGGCAACGATCCGCAAGAACGAAGCGGTGGCGGCCGAGGCGTTCTTCTCGACGCTCGACATGGTGTCGATCGCGCCGGCCGATGAGCGTAACGAGCAGCAGGTGGCGTCGGCCGACGTGATGCAGGCGCTCTTGCAACACCGTCTGAGCAAGACGATTCCGTGGTTCCTGACGTGCATCGGCGCCTATCAGGAGGCGCAGGTATGTGGTGTGGTGGTGTCGCATCAATACTGGGAGTTCAACGCAAAGAAGAAGCTCGATCGGCCGCGTATCGAGCTGTTGCCGGTCGAGAATGTGCGCTTTTCGCCGGCGGCGAACTGGGCCGACCCGATCAATACCAGCCCCTACGTCATTCACCTGATGCCGATGTACGTCAAGGACGTGAAAAGCCGGATGCGTTCGGGGCGCTGGACCAGCTACGGGGATGCGCAAATCCTCTCGGCGCTGCGCAACCAGGACACGACGCGCATGGAGCGCGACGGCAACCGCACCGATGCGACGCAGCAGGAGACGGCGATCACGGATTTCACGATTGTCTGGGTGCACCAGAATATCGTCGAGCACGACGACGAGGATCTGATTTTCTACTCGCTCGGCACCGAGTTGCTGCTGTCGTCTCCGGCGCCGCTGATCAGCGAATACGCCGCCGGCACTCGCCCCTTCGCGCTGGGCATCTGCGCGATCGAGGCGCACAAGAACTACCCGGGCGGCGTCAGCCGGATCGGTGCGCAGATCCAGGACGAAATCAACGAGGTAACGAACCAGCGCCTTGACAACGTCAAGTTTGCGATGAACAAGCGCTACTTCGTCAAGCGCAACAAGCAGGTCGATCTGCGCAGCCTGACGCGCAACACGCCGAGCTCGGTGACGCTGATGACCGACCCGGGCGAAGACGTGAAAGTGGTCGAGACAAACGACGTGACGGCCAGCAGCTACAACGAGCAAGACCGGCTGAACATGGATTACGACGACGTGGCCGGCGTCTTTTCCGGCTCCAGCGTGGCGAGCAACCGCAAACTGAACGAAACGGTCGGCGGGATGAACATCCTGACCAGCAACGCCAGCCAGGTGACGGGCTACCAGCTCAAGACCTTTGTCGAAACGTGGGTCGAACCGGTACTGCGCCAGTTGATGCTGCTCGAACAGCACTACGAGACCGACGAAAAGATTCTGGCCCTGGCCGGCACGAAGGCGCAATTGTTCCAGAAGTTCGGCATCGACGCCGTGACCGACGAACTGTTGAGCCAGGAGCTGACGCTGAACGTCAATGTCGGCATGGGGGCGACCAATCCGACCGACAAGATCAACAGCCTGGCGCTCGGCATGGGCACCATCCGCACCGTGCTCGCCGACAACCTGCTGGAGAAATACGGCCTGCAGCCGCAGGAGCTGATCAAGGAAGTGCTTGGCGCGCTCGGGCACAAGGACGGTGGGCGCTTCTTCCGCTTCGAGAACGCCGAAGATCCGCAGATTCAGTCGCTGATGGATCAGGTGCAGCAACTGCAGCAAGCGCTGAACGCCAAGAATCCGCCGGAAGTGATCGCCGCACAGGTCGCCAAGCTGCGCGAAGAGGCCAAGAAGGTCGCCGCCGAGCGCGTCGAAAGCGGCGTGCGCTCGGGTTACTCGGCGATGCAGGCGGCGCAGGTCGTCGCCACCATGCCGGCCGTCGCGCCGATCGCCGACCAGTTGATGCAGATGGCCGGCTACACGCCACCCGATCCGCTCGGCGTTGATCCGGACATTCAGGCGCCGGCAGTCGCCGCGGCACCAGCGGTCGATTTTCCGAACAGCACCAATCCACTGTCGCCGGCCAGCCCCTTCACCGGTGCCGAGGGCGGCATCGAAACCCCGCAAGCTGACGGAGTAATCGCACCATGACCGGCAATCACATCATCGACCCGCAGGTGAAGGCGCTGATGGAGTCGGCGGCGATCGGCGAGGCGGCCAGGCTGTTCCTGCGTTCGGACATGGGCGCCTACCTGACACAGCGCGCGGCTGCCGAGGCCGACGAGGCCATGAGCGAACTGATCGACGCCGACCCGGGCGACGCCAAATTGATCGCCGCGATACAGCAGCGAATTCGGGTGGCGAGCCAGGCAATCGGCTGGCTGGTCGAGGCAATGAGCGAGGGCGACAACGCACTGCGCGCGCTCGAAGAAGAATCCTGACCGGGCATTTTGCCCAAGCACGACCCTGAGCGCTGCGGCGCTCTTTTTTTTGGAGATTCACAATGAACACACGCACTGATGAGAATGCCATCCAGTCGGACGCTACCACTCAGCAGGAGATTGAAAACTCCGACCTTGAGACCAGCGAAGCGGCGCAGATCAGCCCGCGCATGGCGGCAATGGAAGCGATCGCCGCTTCGCGCCGCGACTCGCTGGCCGAAGACGGCGTGGACGTCAGCCAGATGGGCGGCGGGGCGAAAGTTGCCGCCATCGATCCTGACGCCGACCCGGACAACCAACTCGCCGCGCAGCTTGGCGCCGACGAGCGGCCGACCAACTACGCGGCCGACGGCCTGATGGTCAAGGTCAAGATCGACGGCGAGGAAATGGAATTGCCGGTTTCCGAGGTCGTCAAGAGCTACCAGAAAGACCAGACCGCCAGCCGCCGGCTGACCGAGGCGACGCGCTTGCTTCAGATTGCTGAACAGCAAGCAAACAAAGTTGCACAAAACAACGAGCAGGAGAATAATTCACCAAACGCCACTGGCGATGAAGGCAAGGAAGGAAGGCTTTCAGCGATCAAGGGCGCTTTCTCGAAGCTGTATGAAGGCGACGAGGAAGGGGCGGCAGACGCGATGCTGCAGATCCTCGAACAGGGCGCCGGCAAGGCTACCCAGAACGTTGATCCGGCACAGATCGCCACCCAGGTTAGGCAGCAACTCGCAGTTGAAAGCGCATACAGCGAAGTGAAGTCGGACTATCCGGCGCTGTTTGCCAACGACGAGCGCGGTGTGGTTCTCGGCAACGAGACGTTTGCCCGCATGAATGCCAAGGAAGCCTCCGGGGTTCCGCGCAGTCAGGCGTTGCAGGAGTCGGTCGAGGAAGTCGCCCGCTTGTTTGGCATCCAGAAGGCCGGCCGTCAATCGACCGACACCGAGCGTACCGCCCGAGACGAGAAGTTGGCGCGCAAAGCCGTTCTGGACATCCCCAGATCGGCAAACGTGGTAGCTGGCAACGGGAATTCACCGGCCGAAGCCCCGAACGTCTCCAGCGTCATTGCAGAAATGGCGCGGAGCCGACTGGGGCAAAGCATGAGTCCTCGCTGAAAGCTGACAACTCAGTTCGTTTTTTGACATAGGAGGCCAATCATGGCTGGTCAAATTTGGGTAACGAACACCCTCGGCGGTTATATGTATTCGGATAACCTGTCGAAGGTGCTGCGCATGGCGGTGCAACCGCTGGTGAAGTTCCGTCAGTTCGCTGACGTGAAGGACGCCGCAATTCAGGGCAAGGGCAAGGGGCAGGAGTTCCACTGGAACGTCTATTCTGACGTGGCCACGCAAGGAACGACGCTGGTGGAAACCAGCACCATGCCGGAAACCAACTACACCATCACGCAGGGCACGATGACCATTACCGAATACGGTAACGCGGTCCCGTACTCGGGCAAGCTGGACGACCTGTCCGAGCAGCCGGTGAAGGAAGTGATCAGCAAGGTGCTGAAGAACGACGCCAAGAAGGCGTTCGACATCGGCGCCCACGCGCAATTCAATGCCACCCCGCTGCGGGTTTACCCGACCGGCGGCACCTCGACCACGGCCGTCACTCTGACGACCACCGGCACCGCCGGCGGCACCAATGCCGGTGTGGCACTCACCAAGAACCACGTCAAGGGCATCGTCGATACGATGAAGGAGCGGAACATTCCGCCCTATGAAGCCGATGATTATTTCGGCCTCGCACATCCGACGACCTGGCGTCAGCTCAAGAACGATCTGGAATCGGTGCATCAGTACGTGCAGGCCGGTTTCAACATGATCCTCAACGGCGAAATCGGCCGCTACGAGGGCGTGCGTTTCATCGAGCAGACGAACATCGCCAAGGCGGCATGGGGCGGCAGCGTCACCAACTGGGCCTTCTTCTTCGGCGCTGACACGGTGGCCGAGGGCGTGGTGGTGCCCGATGAAATGCGCGGCAAGATCCCGACTGACTTTGGCCGTTCGCGCGGCGTGGCCTGGTACTACATGGGCGGCTTCGGCATCGTCCATACCGGTGTCAGCCAGGCGCGAATCGTCAAGTGGGATTCGACCTGATCGTAGCTGATTGAGGGATGGGGGCTTCGGCCCCCTTTCTTCAAAGCGATTGCGTTGGACGGCAGCAAACCCCTGAAACATTAGGAGCACGACATGGGCAAGAACTTCCCTCGTCCCGACGGTTCCGGCGTAGTGCAAGGCGACTCGGCAGCAATGCCGGACCGCGGCACGAAGACCGGGCTGAACGGTGACACCTACGGCGCCGATCTTTCGACGGACGCCATCAATCGCCAGGGCGGTATCACTGGCGCCACCAAGTCGCACGCGCCGGATGTGATGGCGGGTTGCAACAACAAGGCGGGGTATTGAGCATGAAACTCGACAAGAAGAAGGGTTACGGCACGGTTTCCGGCGATCCAGGCGGCGCCTGCTTCGAGCAGGACGGCCGGATGTTCGACAGCGCCGGCGACGAGATTGTGGCCGACGCACCGGAAGCACCGCCGGCCGCCAAGAAGGTCAAGGCGGACAAGGCGGACAAGGACAAGGCGCCGGAAGCGCCGCCGGCCGCCAAGACTGAGCTCGACGAGCAACTGGCGGCGCAGGGCTGATATGGTCTGGCGTGCCGACGATCCGCAGGGCAACGAAGCAGCCAAGGTGCGCTGGGACATTGTGCCATTCACCCGGGGCCAGGGGCTTGACCTTGGCTGCGGGCCGCACAAGGCTTTTCCCCACTTCACCGGCGTCGATTCGTGCAAGGATGTCGAGTTGTTCGGCATCGAAATGCAGCCGGATTGCGTCGTCGAGACGTGCGCGGCTTTGCCGCAGTTCGCGGACGCCAGCCAGGACTTTGTTTTTTCGTCACACCTGCTTGAACACATCGACGATTACGCCGCGGCACTCAAGGAGTGGTGGCGCGTCATCAAGCCGGGCGGCCATCTGGTGCTCTATCTGCCGCACCAGAACCTTTACCCGCGTTGCGGCACGCCGGGCGCCAATCCGGATCACAAGCATGATTTCGAGCCGAACGATACCAAGCGCGTGCTTTACGAGCTGGGCGGCTGGAATCTGCTGGTTAATGAGGTGCGCGACGAGGCGCAGGAATATTCGTTCCTGCAAATCTTCCAGAAACGCGACGACCTGAAGCAGACGAACCCCTGGCTTGATTACGGGCCAAAGAACCGCAAGCGGGTGTGTGTCGTGCGTTACGGCGGCTTCGGCGACATGCTGCAGGCGGCGTGCGTTCTGCCGGCGCTGAAGCGGCAGGGCTATCACGTCACGGTGATGACGACGCCACGCGGGCAGAGCGTCATCGAGCATGACCCGAACGTCGACGCCTTCTTCATCCAGGACGAGAACCAGGTTCCGAACCATCTGCTGCACGAGTTCTGGGAACACCAGGCCAAGCATTACGACCGCTTCATCAACCTCTCAGAGTCGATCGAGGGGCATTTGCTGGCGCTGCCCGGGCGTGCCAATCACGCCTGGCCGCACAATCTGCGCCACAAGTACCTGAACCAGAATTACCACGAATGGACGGCCGAGCTCGCCGGCGTCGAATTCCGCCCCGACGGCCAGTTCTATCCGACGCAGGAAGAACGGTCGAAGGTTGCGGCGCTGCTTGATCCGGGCTGTTTCACGGTGGTTTTCGCCCTTTCCGGGTCGAGCCAGCACAAGTTCTACGCCGGGCAGGACGCGGTAATCGCCAATCTGCTGCTCGCCGTGCCGGATATTCAGGTTTTCATGACCGGTGACGCCGCCTGCAAGATCCTCGAAGCCGGCTGGGAAAATGAACCGCGCGTGCGCTTGCTTTCCGGCGAGCAATCAATCCGCGAGACGCTGACCCTGGCGCAGATGGTCGATTGCGTAATCGGGCCGGAAACCGGCGTGCTCAACGCCGTGGCCTTCGACGCCAGCGTGCGCAAAGTCTGCCTGCTGTCGCACAGTTCGGCCGAAAACCTGACGAAACACTGGGCCAATACGGCGGCGATCGAGCCGGTCGGCACCGACTGCTACCCCTGCCATCGCCTGCATTACGGCATGAAGTATTGCCGCGAGCACGAAGCCAGCGGAACGGCGATGTGCCAGATGAGCATCGAGCCGCAGCGCGTCGTCGATGCTGCACTGGCGGCCTGCCGTGAAAGGAAAGCGGCATGACGCTCGACCAATTGGTCGCCGCATTTCGCCGCGACATCAAGGACACCAAGAAGCCGTATCTGGTCAGTGCCGACGACGCCATGCGCTACGCCAATCAGGCGCAACGCGAAGCGGCCCGCCGTGCCCGCCTGCTGGTCGATTCAACCAGCGATCTGTGCCAGGTTGCGGTAACGGCTGGCGAAGCGGTGGTCGACATCGATCCGTGCATCATCAGTATCCGCCGCGCCCGCCTACAGTCGGCTTCGCGCCCCTTGCTCAAGGCTGTCGTGCGCGACATGGACGATCACTACGCCGGCTGGGACTCGTCGAGCAACACCTCGACGCCGTATGTCGTCGTGGTCGATTACGCGACCGACCAGCTTTATCTCTACCCGACACCAAGCACCAGCGACACGCTGCTGCTTACCGTGACGCGCGAGCCGCTGGAAGACATGGAAGCGGATTCGAGCACGCCGGAAATCGCGCCGCGCTATCACGAAGCGCTGATCGCCTGGATGAAGTACCGCGCCTATACGGCCGACGACTCCGACCTCTACAGCGAAGCACAGGCGGCGCGCGCCAACGCCGCCTTCGAGGCCGAATTTGGCCCGCCGACGAGCGCGGTCAATGAGCGTTTCGACCTTGAGCACTACGACGATGTGGGAGAACGTTGATGACCACGAGCAAAGACCTCGCGTTCGTTCAAGGCAAGACCTTCGCCCTGGTCCTGCGCTGGGCGACTGAACCGATCGTACGCAAGGCGATCAGCGCAATCACGACGCCGACCGGCGCCGCACGTCTCACCGTTCCCGCGCACGGCATTCCTGATGGATGGGACTGCGCCGTCGTCAGCGCAAAAGGGATGACCGAGATCAACGCCGCTGATCCGAACGACATTCGAGACGGCGAGTACACGCCGGCCACCGTCATCGATGCCAACACCGTCGAGCTGAACAAGATCAACGCCGCGGGCTTCAAGGCTTACACCTCGTCGGGCTTCCTGCAGTACAACACGCCGGTCAGCCTGGCCGGCTTCACCGCGCGCATGAAGATCAAGGACAAGATCGGAGGCACCGTGCTGGCTTCGACCGATGTAGGCGACACGCCGCTCGACATCCTGACGATCACGATTGATGACGCGGCGAAGACGATCACCCTGGGCGTCGCTGCGACGGCGACCGACGACCTGACGTGGACCAAGGGCGTCTATGACCTCGAAATGGTCAGCGCGACAGGTGTCGTCACGGCGCTGCTCAGCGGCAAGGTTTCAGTCAGCAAGGAGGTCACGACGTGATGGATCAGACGCTCATCAATTGGATATTGGCCTGTGGTGGCGCACTGCTCGGCGCGATGCTCAACGCCATCTGGAACAGCGTCAAGGATTTGCAGAAGGCCGACACCAAGCTCGCTGAGCGGGTCGGCGAGATCGAGGTGCTGGTTGCCGGAAGCTACGTCAAGCGCGACGACATGGACAAGCTGGCCGGCGCCATCTTCGCCAAGCTCGACCGCATCGAGGCCAAACTCGACGGCAAGGCCGACAAATGAACATTCTCGACCTCACCCTGCAGCGCGAAATCCTCGACGAGGAATTCACCCTCGGTCGCCTCTACGTCGCCAACGTGCACTTCGGCTACACCTGCGAAGACGCCGACCGCCAGCTTGAAACGTTTCCTGAAAGGAAAGTTCATGGGTCAAGTGCTATTCCTCGCGGACGCTATCGCCTCACGGCAAGCCTCTCAAATCGCTTTGGTCGGGACATGCCCATCCTGGTCGGAGTCCCCGGTTTCTCCGGCGTTCGCATTCATGGCGGAAATGGCCCTGCTGACACAGAGGGTTGTCCTCTTCTGGGGCGTGTACGTACCCCTCGCGGTGTCGCTAACTGTGCGGAGCGAAACACTGCTCTCTTGAAACTGATCAACGATACCGAGGAAGCCGGCAACGAGTGCTGGTTGACGGTGGAGTGATGGAACTATGGCTGAACCGCTACCGCATCCGCAGCACGCTAATCCTTTCGATAGCGATCTGGATGGTGTACTCCGCTGCCCAGTGGGGCATGTGGTTCGCCGTCGGGAATACGCGGAGTGGGCTGGAAATTGCAGCCATCCTGACCGCTGTACAAGCGCCTGCGACATTTTTAGCCGGGTGGGCGTTCAAGATATTTCAGGAGAATAAAACGACATGACCACCGCCTTGTTCGGACTGCTCCGCCCACTCTGGCCCTATTTCGCCGCCTTCGCCCTCGGCGGGTTCATGGCTGGTGGCGTCGCGTGGAAAGTCCAGGGTTTGCGCCTGACCGCAGCGCAACAAGAATTCACCGACTACAAACAGACGCAGAAACAACTCATTCAGGAGGCAAAAGATGCCGCAGACAGACAACGAGATCAGGCGCGTGAAAACTTTACTGGCGCGGTCAAGGTTCTTGCAGCGGACATCGAAGCTGGTGCTGCTTACAACCGCTGCCTTGCTGCTGGTAAGTGTGGCCGCGTGCGAGACGTGCCCACCTGTGCCGACCTCCGCCTACCGTCCGCCAGCCGAACTGATGCAGCCGGCGCCGACGCAGTACCTGCTGCCCGAGACCCTGCGCCGGAAGTAGTCATCGACTGTGCCAAGGCGACGCTGCTGATCAACCAGCTACAGAACGACATCGAAAATCAACCGGGATACGACAAATGATTGTTACCACGACCAAAGGCGACATGGACGATTCGCTGCTTGAAAAGCGCGTCATCGAATCGGACGAGCCGGACGCCTTCGTCACCGCCACCGAATACTGGCTCGACGGCGAGCTGGTGCATCGCGGAGTTCATGCCGCGCTGAAATCAAAAGGTCTCTTTTCCCCCCAAGCACAAGGATTCAATCATGGCTAATACCACCGCAGTAAGTGTTCAATTCAAGGTCGACTCGATGGTCGCCATCCTGCCGGCCGCTATCAGCACGTTGAAGGCTGCGCTGTATCTCGCCTCGGCGACAATCAACGGCAGTTCTACCGCGTACACTGCTACCGGCGAAGCGTCTGGCACCGGCTACACCGCCGGCGGCGTCGCCGTTACGGCCGCCACCGCGCCGTCAGCATCGGGCACCAACGCGATCTGGACGCCGACCGCAAGCATCGTCTACTCGACGATCACGCCGCCCTCGGCCGTCGATACGGTCATGATTTACGACACGGCACGCTCGAACAAGGCGATTGGCACATGGAACTTCGGTTCGCAGACGATCACCGCCGGCACCCTGACGCTGACCATGCCGGCCAACGCCGTCGGCACCGCGCTGCTGCAGTGCTGATTTAGCCCGGAGTTCCCGTGGCAACGATCACCTCCACCGAAGCCGGGGCGACCGGGCGCTATATCAACCTCGGCTCGCCCGCGAGCCAGGATGATATTCGCGCGCAGACGATCATCGCCTATTGCAAGCCGACGGCGGCGGGCGGCGGCGGGTTTGCCTACCTGCTCGGCAAGATGACCGGCGCCACTCCGACCGGGCCGCGCTTCTTTATTCGCGATTCCGGCAGCGGTCCGTACATTTCGTTCGGGCAGGACTCGACCACCACGGCGACCGCGCCGAATCGGGAAGGGACGCTGAACGAAGTCACCTATGGTAACTGGGTGCACATCGGCACGACGTGGGATGGCTCGCTCAACAAGACCGGCATCAAACTGTTCGTCGAAAAAGTCGAGAGCACCTACGGTACGGCGGGGGGCAGCAACGGGGCAGGGTCGCTGACATCCGACGCCTCGCTCGACCTCTTCCTGATGAACCGGGGGCCGTCTGGTACGCTTGGTCGTGAGTTCGTCGGCGACGTTGCTTATGTCGCGCGCTGGAACCGCGTGTTGTCGACGGTCGAATACGACAGCGCGGTCGACAGCGGGCCACTATCGGTGCCGTCCGGACTGATTCTCTGCTGGGCGAACGATCAGGATTACTCGACCAACGCCATCACTGCAACAGCACGTTCAACACGAGTAACTGGTAGCACGCCGACCAACACGGCGCTGGGAGGTGATGTTGCGCTGACCGGCCAGAGTTACAGCTACACGCAAGGAACGCTCGCAAAATCAATTGAAGTTGCAATGGCCGGTCAGAGCTTCGCGCTGAGCCAAGGCGCGCTGTCGGCATCGACCGGTAGCAATGTCACGCTTGAACTGAGCGGCCAGAGCTACACCCTTGCACAAGGCGCAGCAGCCGTTGCATTGACCAAAGCCGTGACCGGCCAGAGCTACACGCACAGCCAGGGCGCGCTCAATACGATGGTGCTCGAAGGCGCTTACGAACGATCAAGCGTCGATCTTTCCGGGTCGAGTATTTCCGGCGCAGGCGACAGCGCGGTCATCTCGATCCTTCCGAAGGTGCAGGAAAGCGAAGTCGCCACGCACGGCATCGCCTGGCTGGCGCCCTCGGTCGATGTGGTCGGCGTCAACGGCTTCCGCCCGACCTTCCGCTTCCTCGCTTACAAGAATTCGTCCGGCGGCAACCACGGCTACTCGGATGGCTGGCCAAGCACCATGCGGCCAATGTATTCGTATGACGATGGCGAGACGTGGAACTACTTCGACACCAACGTCACGCGCGACGCCGGCAACGAATGGATCGAGTTTCGGCACTCGACGGCCTTCACCGGCAACAAGGTACGCATCTCGCGCAGCCGGCAGGTCACGCTGCACCAAGTCGGCGATTGGCTGGCGGAGCAGGCGGCGGCTTACAGCAGCTCCTTTGTGCCGACGGCTGCGGCGGCGGCTTACACGCCGAGCGGATCGGTCGCGGATTACGCTGCGCAAACATTTATCGCCGATGAGTTTTCGACGCAGACCGACAGCCTGGGTGCTACGGTGCCGGTCACGCCGTTCTACTCTGCCGAAATCAACGACACGTCATTGACGCCGGCCGGCGGCGGCGCCAAGCGCCTCGCGTTGATCGGTTGCGGCGTGCATGCCGGCGAAGACCCGGCGTGGTACACGTTCAAGGCGTTTGTCGCCTACCTTCTTGGATCGAGCGTTGCAGCGCTGGCAATTCGCGCCGAATACAAGATCAAGTTATACCCGTGCATGAACGCGCCAGGCAAGGCGGGCGGCGCCTGGCGGGGCAGTTGGACGCAAGGACTGGCTGGCGCGGACGACATCAACCGTCATGCCTCCGACACCGATTCGACGCTGGAAATTGTCGACAAGCCCAAAGCGGTAATGACGACCGACCGGGCCGGCACCGTACCCGACTGGGTGATCGACTTTCATAGCGCTTACAGCGGCTTGTGGTCGTACAGCGAAAAGCCGGCCGACGCGTATCACGCCCGCTGGAAGGCTGGCATGCTCGGCTACGGCTATACGCTTGCCGATGTCGGCGCCCCCCCTGATGGATCACTCGAAACTTACTGGCGCAACCTCGGCGTAAAACTTGTCGTGACCAGTGAGCAGGGCGAAACGAACCCGGTGAGCGACGCGGCGATTGTTGCTTACGGAGAAACACAACTCAAGGTCATCAACGACCTGATGGAAGAGGGCGCCTTCTTCGTCATCCCGGCAGGCGTCAGCTATACACATAGCCAAGGCGCACCGGACGTCGGCGTCACCGTGGCGCTCGGTGGACAAAGTTATGCACACAGTCAGGGCGCGTTCGGCGTCTCGACCGGTGGCGATGTCACGGTCGGACTGAGCGGCCAGGTTATCGACTTCACGCAAGGCACGCTGAGCAAAGTTACCAGCGTGCTGGCGACCGGCCAGACCTATACCTTTGCGCAAGGCGGCTTGAGTGCAGCGGTCAGCACAGGTTTGACAGGGCAGTCGTACGCGCTGACGCAAGGGTCAGTGAGTGCGTCGGGCGGGGCGCTGCCGAGCGGCACCGTCGACCTGTCACCAGCGACGATCAACGCGCTGGCCATCGCCATCGCCGACGCGATTTACGCGCATCCGAGCGCACTGAGCGGAGGTGCTATCGCCACTGCGGTCTGGGCGAAGACGCTGCCATGAGTACCGCCGGAGAAATTCTTGTTGCGTTGAGCGGACTGACCGGCGTCAGCGCAGGCGAGCACTTGCTGGCAGCTACTGCGGGCAACGGGATGATTTATGCCAACCGCTTCTCGGTGCAGATTCAGGAAGCGACAACGACCGTCACGCGACGGACGAAAGTCGCCACACAACCCGCCGAGAAGCCAGCGACACAAGTGCACAGGGCAGCGGCGCCGAGCAAGTACGTCTCGGTGTGCACGTCGCGGGAACGTATCGCAGTTATGACGCAGACCGACTGCCTCATCGTCACGCAGCGCAGCGCCGGCACAACCGTCACGCAGCAGTTTGAAACCGCAACGATTATCAAGAAGCGCAACTAAAGGAGCAACATCATGGCCATCATTCATCTCATCGACGCAGTAAAACACGCGATGCTCACCCCGCTGCGCGACGCGATTGACGCCGGCACTTCTGCTGGCGTCATCGACATCTACAGCGGCACCATCCCGACGACGGCAGCAACAGCGATTGGTGCGCAGGTGCTGCTCGGCACGCTGACCTTCTCCGACCCGTGCTGCACGACGGTCGGCACGCCAACTGCCGGTTCGCTGACGATGGCCGCCATCACGCAGGACTCGGCAGCGGATGCCACAGGTACGGCAGCCTGGGCGCGCATCTCGTCGGTGACGGGCGGCGTCAAGACCACGGTAGGCGACATTGACATCACGACGACCGGCGGCGGCGGAACGATGCAGATGAACACGACGAACATCGTCATCGGCGGGCCGATCCTGATTTCCGCTTTCGCCTTCTCGCTGTAAGGGACGGTCATGGCGCACATCATCGCGGA
Organism: Rhodocyclaceae bacterium; assembly: GCA_041674785.1. Classification (GTDB taxonomy): domain Bacteria; phylum Pseudomonadota; class Gammaproteobacteria; order Burkholderiales; family Rhodocyclaceae; genus Proximibacter. The sequence continues at coordinate 22,733 of JBAYVG010000005.1, read as the reverse complement.
CATGGTCAAGGAGACGTCGACCACGACAGGCACCGGCGCGCTGACCGTGGCCGGCGCACTGACTGGCCACCGTGCGTTGTCCTCGGTGCTGGCGGTCGGCGATACCTGCTTCTATACGGCACGCGGCGTCGATGCGACGGAAGCCCCGACCGGCGAGTGGGAGTGCGGTCTCGGCACCTACTCCGGCGCAAACACGCTGACGCGAACGACCGTGCTGTCGAGCAGCAACGCCGGAGCGGCGGTGTCTTTCTCGGCGGGCACCAAACAGGTGTTTATCTCGATGCCGGCAGCGCAGGTGGCATGGGCGCGCGAACGACTTACTGCTGATCGCACCTACTACGTGCGCACCGACGGCAGCGACACGAACACTGGCCTTGCGAACACTTCGGGCGGCGCGTTCCTGACCATCCAAAAAGCCGTCAATACGATCTGCAACACGCTGAGCCTTGCCGGGTTCACGGTGACGGTACAGATCGCCGACGGCACTTACACCGGAGCGACGCTGCTCAAGCCTCTGCCCGACAACGGCGCAGTGACGATTCAGGGCAACAGTGGGACGCCGGCCAACGTTCTGATTTCGACGACATCGGCGGATTGTTTCAAGGCGTCCGGGGCGGGGGCATCCTACACCATAAAAGACTTGAAGGTTCAGACGACAACGTCAGGTGATTGCATATTTGGCACCTTGCAGGCAGAGGTGCAAATCTCCAACGTGGTTTTTGGAGCATGCGCCGCGTATCACACAGAAGCAGACTATGGCGCGCTAGTAACGGCCATTGGTAACTACAGTATTGCAGGTGCGGCGCAGGTTCATTGGTTGGCGTGGAAAGGGGGCGTGATCAACGTCCCGTCCAAAACTGTAACAATTACGGGAACCCCCGCTTTTTCAGCAGGGTTTGCATACGCAGAACGACTGGGGATGATAATTTCTGCAGGCACTACGTACAGCGGGAGTGCGACGGGGGTGCGTTACACAGTAACCCTAAACGCGATCATTCATAGCGGAACAGCACTTCCTGGCAGCTCGGCAGGTACTGCCGCGACTGGCGGGCAGTATCTCTAAATGAGCCTCGGCGCCTCAGCCCTCGGTTCCTCCCCACTCGGCAGCGCATCTCAAGCTGCCAGCGGCATTACCTGTTTTGTCGCCGAGGCGCTGCCGCTTGCTGGTGCCGTTACGTCGGTGCATGGCGTTGCCGGCAGCGTCGTCGCCGACCTGTCGCTGACTGCTGCGGCACAAGCGGTCTACCTCCCGATTGCCGTCGTCAGCCAGCAGATCAACCTGTTCGGTACGGTCGTCGGCGACGCCCAGGCGCACGGTGTTGTCGCGGCGTCTCTGCCACTCACGGCGGCTGCCGTCGGCGCCGGTCATGTCGCCGCTACCGTCGACGGCGCGCTGCCGCTCACAGCGGTCGTCACCTCATCGGGCGCTGCGGTCAGCGTTGTCGCAGCGGCGCTGCCGTTCGCCGGCCTTGTTGCGGGTGCTACTGCCGCTGCCGGCACGGTCACGGGCATATTCACCTTGACCTGCGCCGTCGCTGGGCAAGCGGTGCCCGCCGGGCGCATCTCGGGCCAAATCCGGCTGACCGGAGCGGCGACGGGCAATGCCGGGCGCTTCGCCACCATCTCGGCAAGATTGCCGCTCGCCGGGAACATCGTTGCCGCCACGGGTCGCACGGCGTCGGCAGCCGGCCTGCTGCGTATTTTCGGTAGTGTCTCGGCGACGCACGGCATCAGCGGGTTGATTGCCACGCCACTGCCGCTAGAGGGCTTCGTGCTTGGTACAACGATTCCGCAAGTCGCAGGGGTGGTTGATTTCACCCTGCCGCTGCACGGCGCAGCCTACGCCGAACACCCGCCGCCTGAGTGGCAACCAGGCGTGTCCATCCACACGCGCCCGCAACATCTCTCGGTGCTGACGCAATGAGCGACGACTGGCTCAAGAACGGCCTGCCTGTTTATCACGGGGGCAAGGACCGACAGGGTGCGCGCTCTGAGATCGACAAGCTCGGCGGACCGTCAGGCTTCAAGACGAGCCAGTACACGAACGCCGACGGCAGCGTGACGACGGTGCAACTCAAAGGCGACATGCCGCCGCAGATCAGCACGACCGGAACGAAAAGCGAAACGCCCTACGTCGAAATGGACTCGGGTGGCATCGACCTCGTCGCCGTCGCGCCGCTGGCCGCCGAGCGCTTTGACGACGGGCGGCTGCGCTATGGCACCGAGACGCGCGCCTACGCGGCGGCAAAACGCCTGCAGGGGAAACTCAACACCCGCACGCTGGCCTCAAGCCCGTGCGTCGAGGGCGGACCGCCCGTGTCGTTCCGCGTGCTCGCCGATTCCTTCGGTGTGCGCAACGAGACGCTGGTCGATCTGCTCTACCTGAAAAAACTGTGCGCCTCTTACGCGCCGGCCAGCATGTTCTGCGGCAAGGCCAGGCTCTACGCGCAGGCCCAGTACGGCGCACCGTTGAAATACTGGCAGTGGGCGCCGTCGGTCGGCACAGGCTCGCCGCCGGAGCTGCGCAGCGGCGCGGTGGGGATCACAACGCACAGCGGCGTTTATCTGGATGCCGACAAGACACACTGGCTGCTCAGCATGGACAACCTCGGCGTCAAAATCACGCGCCTGAAGCGCCGCGCCGAGGTGCAACCGCTGGTCAACAAGCTCGCGGGCAGCCTGTCGGTCGATGAAGCCGAGAAGGTTGAGGCGTACATCCTGTCGCGCTCCTACCCTGACCCGACGATGAGTTTCTGGGTCGCCATCCCCGACACACCTGTCTGCGACATGCTCGGCTACGGCTGGAAGTTCAACTGGAACGGCACCGCAGCCGACATCATCGAGATCACGCCGCACGAAATTTCGCTCGGCGTGACGAACTACACGTCCAAACACTACCGGGTCAGCTTCAGCCGCGCGCCGCTGGCCGTCAGCCTCGACCCAACCCTGGCGGAATGGGAGCGAGAAAAGCTGCGCTGGAGCGCGACCCTGTCGGTCGTCGAATCATCAGCCCCGTGGCGCAACTACAAGTACAGCGAGGTGATCGCCTCGCCACTGTGGGGTGCCTACGAACTTGGCATCTTCGGCTCCGTGCTCGGCGGCGCCTACGGCGATGCGCCGGTCTACTGCTTCTACCAGCGTAACGAGCTGCAGGTCTTCCGCTTTACTGCCAGCGGCGGCGAGGCCGTCGTCAAGTACAGCCGCACGGGTGATGTCGGATGGATGGGCAACCACGACTGGTCGGTCGAGAATCCGCCCGTCACCAACCTGCACGGCACGGTCGGCTTGCAAGGGGCCGGAGGCGAATGGCGGCAGCGCACCAACGAACCGTTCACGGGCGGGTTCACCGGGCCGGGCGCCGCCGCTCTGGTGACACTACAGAGTTACAGCTTTCTGGAGCAGAGTTGCGACAACAAAACGCTCAGCAACGTCACCTACTACGACGACGGGATCAGTAGTACCAACGCCGTCTATCGCGGTGACGCGACCATCAGCGCGTCATTGACACGCAACCTGTCGGACGGCGTGCCTTTTTACGAAGGCGGCGCAAGCGGCCCAACGCTCACGGCCACCTCTTACGGCAACCTGCGCGCGAGTACCGGGGCGGGCGCCGGGTCAGACATCACCGTCGCGCAGAGCGAAACGACCGGGACGGTGTCAGAAAGCGACAACTCGCTGCTGATCATCCCGTTCGGCGACGCCGAGGCGGTCTACCTGCATGCCGTTAAAACGACGACGCGCGACGCTGACACGAAGACCGGATCGGGCACGTCGAACGGCGGCTCGTTTTTCGTCATCTATTACGAGTGGGAATACCTCGGCGTGCATGATAACTGGGTAACGACCTTCGGCGCCGACGGCACGCACCTGCCGGCCGTTTCATGGGGCGCCCCGGTCAACACCCGCGTCACGACGGCGACGACGCTCGCCGCGCAACTCGTCACCAGCACCGGCAGCTACGACTTCACCCCGGAAGGCTCGCTGTCGCCGTTCTATGCGCCGGGCGCCGAAACCGTATCACAGAGCTACTGGACCAACACCAGCCTGCGCGGCGCGTGCTTCGGTCAAGGCGCGTCCAACCCGGCAGGTTTTGCCACCTCAAACCCTTTCATCGGATGGGCATAATGAAATTTTCCAACTTCCTCGGCATCAACAACCGTCTGCCCGACTTTGCGTTGAACATCCGCACGCGCCAGCTACAGGGCGACTATCTGCACAGCGCCGACAACGTCGATGTCGACAACGCCGGCAAGCTGCGCCGGCGCAAAGGCACCGCGCTGCACCAGGCGATGACCGCGCCACACAGTTTGTTCAACGACGCCTTCCTGGTGCGCGACTACACGCTCTATGCCGTCGAATTGCCGACCTACAGCGAGACGCTGGTCAAGGTGCTGACCAGCAACGCTGCGATGAGTTACGTGGCGCTCGGCGACGACACCTACTACAGCAACGGCGTCGACAGCGGTCGTGTGACTGCTGGCACGGCTTATCCGCTCGGTCTGGCTACACCCACTGCGCCGGCCCTCGCCGGCATCGGCGGCGCGCTGCTCGCCGGAAATTATCAGGTGGCGGTCAGCCAGTTCAACAACACGACCGGCGAGGAAGGCGGCGTCTCACCGGCGACCAGCTACGAGCTGACGAGCACCGGCGGCATCCGCGTCACGCTACCTGCCGTGGCGACCGGCGCGACGCACATCAACGTCTATCTCTCGGCGGCGAACGGCAGCGTGCCGTATCTGCTCGCCACCGTCACAGGTGCGACTTACGACTGCATCGCGCTGGCTACCGGGCGCGAAGCCAGCGAGCGCTTCGAGGCACCGCTTCCGGCCGGCACGCTGTTCATGAGTAATGGACGCTTGTGCTCGTTCGCCGGCAGCATGGTCTATGTTGGCCTGCCGTATCGGCCCGGCTACTACCTGCCGGCGGAAGGCTACATCCCGTTCTCGGCTGACGTGAGCATCGCCATCGAGAATCAGGGCGGCACCTTCATCGCGGCGGACAAGACCTACTGGGTGCCCGGCGACCTGGGTGACGTGCAGGATAAACTCCCCACGGTGCTGCCCTACGGCGCGGTGCCGGGTACGGCGTTCAGCTTTCCCGACAACAGCATGGTCGGCTGGTTCGGCGCACAGGGCGTCGTCTTCGGCGCGACCAGTGGCGAGGTCGAGGCGGTGATGAACGAGAACATCGACCTGACCGCGCCGGCCAGCGGCAGCGCAGCGGTGTTCCAGAACGACGGTTATCAGCGCGTGATGTCCTGCGGCTGGAGCGTGAACATGGACAACAAGGCGGCGACGACCTACAGCGACTGGGATTTCACCAGCGTCTCGGGCAACTACGGCACCAAGGCCGACGGCATCTATCTACTAAATGTCGTCGGATTAGTAGACGCCAGTATCAATTTTGGCAGACAGGATTTCAACGGCGAGACGTTCAAGCACCTGCCGGCGGTCTATCTCGGCGTCGATGCCGAGTATCCGATGCGCCTGCGCGTGCAGGCACCGGGCGGCGTTGATTACGAGTACGACGCGCGCAGCGGCAGCGACGAACTGCAGCAGCAGCGCATCGACCCGGGCCGCGGGCTGCGTGCCTGCTGGTATGACCTGACCTTGAGCAACACCGAGGGTTCCGACTTCACCCTGGCGAGCGTCAGCTTCGCCGCCACTGCAACGCAACGGAGAATTTAATCATGGCAGATATTGTCTCTTACTCAGGCATCGGCCTCTACCCGCCGTTCGTCCGTGACGTCATAAACGCCGCGTGGAATGAGGGTACGGCCAAAGCAAACGCCTTCGGCGTCAAGATCAACGACATCGAAGCGGCCATCGCCACGCCCGGCATCGTCGCCGACATCACCGCCGACGTAGCGACCGGCGCAACCGTCACCGAACCGGCAGTCGACATCCCGGCCAGCGCCGATGTGACCGACGTGATGGGCATGTTCGACACCAAGTACCTCGAACTGGTGGCGCTGCTCTCGACCAAGTTCACCGACTTCCGCGCGGCATACTTTCCTGACGACAGCGCCGCTTACGCGCAGGTCGAAGACTGGCTGCAGGCCGGGCTGGCGAATGACTCCGGTCTGCCGGCAGCGACGCGCGCCCAGTTGATGACCGACAGCACCGACCGTCTGGTCGCCGACGGCGTGCGGGCTACCGACGCGGTGCTGCAGACCTTCGCTGCGCGGCGCTTTCCGCTACCGCCCGGTGCCGCCGCCGGCGCAGCGCTGCAGATCGCGCAGAAGGTGCAGGACGGAATTTCCGAAGCCAGCCTGAAACTGACGGTCGCCTCGGTCGAGCAGTTGAAGTGGAACGTCGACAAACTGATCGGCCTGCGCCAACTGGCGATGAGTTCGGCCGTCGAGTACATCAAGGCGCTGGCCTCCGGCCCGGAGATGGCCAGTCGTCTGGTCGGCATCGGTTACGACGCGCAGAGCAAACTGATTTCAGCCGCCAGCCAGTTCTACGGCGTGCGCGCCGAGGTGGCGAAGATGACGAATCAGGTCAGCCAGTTCAACGTCACCACTGCGCTGCAGGCCGACGAGAAGAATCAGGCGGTCGACATGATGCTCGTCGAAACGCGCCTTAAAGCGCTGCTCAGCGAAGCACAGGCGATTGCCCAAATGGCTACCAGCCTGTTCAACAACATCCACGCCTCGGCAGGTGTTTCGGCCAGCGACTCGGTTTCCACGTCACTGTGATTGCGTGCGAGAAAGCAAGCAAATAACAGCATATAATGAGCACCACGACGCAAGGAGATTGGCCATGCAGAACGCCCTGAAAATGGATTACGACGCAGCAACTGGCGGCAGCTCGATCAAGATGCCGGTGCGCAAGCCGGGCGGCAACCCGCTGGCAAATGCACGGCACTATGCCGATGGCGGCCTGATCGGCGATCCGCAACAAGTCAATCCGGCGGCGCCGAGTCCAAATGCGCAATTGGGCGGTCTGGTGGCGCAAGCGATTGCCGGCCTGGCCCCCAAGGCACCGGCCCCAATGACGCAGGCGCAGATCGTCAATCAGGACATGAACAATCTGGGGAAGGTCAGCGCGATCCCGGGCGAAGGTTCTGGCGCGAGCCATAACTGGATGGTCAAGTCGGCCGCCGAACAGGCGCAGGCGCAGGGGCTGGACCCGAACGCGGGAAAGCCGTTCTACAAGCCCAGCGGACAACTGACCAAAGGCTCGGTGCGCGACGGGTATCAGCCGGCAGCGCGCAACGCACCGCCCGCCAACATGATGACGCCGGTCGATCAACTCTTTGCGCCGCGTGGCTTTGCTGGCGGCGGCATTGTTGGTCTGATGGCCGGGCGCGGCGCACAGATCGACGCCGCCGTCGACGGCGCGGTCAACGGCGCGCAGCCCGCTACGCCAGCGCCGGTTCAACCCGCCGCGCCGGAGCCGGTCGACCAGTCGGTCAAGGACGCCGTCGCCCGCGCCAACGCAGCGACCAAGCCGAAAGGCATGCTCTCTGGTCTGCGCAGCAAACTCGGCTTCGCCCAGGGCGGCAAGATCGAAGGCCCGGGCACGCCGACTTCGGACAGTATCGACGCCGAGGTGCGCGAAACCGGCGAGCCGATCAAGGTATCGACCGACGAGCGCATCCTTTCCGAAGCGCAGGATGCGTTTCTCAGTAAGTTGGCTGAACAGTTGGGCTTTGCTTCGCTTGACGAAATGCTGGAGCAGGGCACCGGCCAGCCGGTCGGGCCGACGGTCAAGGGCGGCCAGCGTGCTGCGGCGGGCGGCTTACCACCGGAAACGGCCGACACCTGGCCGAATGGGCAGAAGAAACTGGCGCCGGCCAATCCGCTCGCGCAGGTTGCCGCTGCGCCTGCCGTGGCGGCCGACCCGAGCATGATCAACGGCATTCGCCACGAGGCGCAGCCGGTCTCGGTAGGCAATCCGCTGGCAGCGATCGGCGAGACGCTGAAGTTCATGCTGCCGGTCAGCGCCGACAGCCGGATCGAGGCGCGGCGCACGGCCAGCCGGACCGAATTGAATGAAGCTCCGACAGCCCCGGCAGCAAGCAAACCGGGCAATCCGCCCGTAGCGGCGCCGGCAAGCAATCCGGTAACGACGCAGGAAACCGGCAACGGCTTCACCGGGCAGAAAATGGTGAGTTCCGGCAATGGTGACTATGCAGTCAGCGGCAAGGCGACGCAGGACGCCACCAAGATGCAAGCCCCGGACGGCGGCGGATACGTCACCGGAAAAGGCGGCAAGGCGATTTTCGCACCCGGCGGTGCGCCGCAGCAAGCCAGCGCCGGCCCGAAGGACGCCTACGGCAACGATATGACGCGAACCAACGCCATGAAGGCCGAGTTGGCGCAGATGGAGCGCGCGCGTTACGGCCGCGACATGCAGGACGACATCAAAGACCCGCGCGTGATCGCCCTGGCGCAACTCAACCTGAACCGGCTGAACCAGCAGGAGCAGGGCGAGCGGCAGGCGGTTTCGGCCGGGCTCGACCAGCAGGGCAAGCGCGATGCGCTGGCGAAATCCGGGCAGATCAACCAGATGATCAGCGAACTGTCGTCGGCCAAGACGCCGGAAGACCTCAGCGCCAAGCGCTCGAATCTGCTGGCCGCGCAGGGGCGCAATCCGAACGAACACCGCTACTTTGTCGGCGACGACGAGATGACGGGCGTGGACGGCAGCAAGTCGAAACGCTCGGTGCTGCTCGATGCGCTGGCGCCGGGCGGGCGACCGGGTGGGCAGGCGCAAGGATCTTCGGCAAACGTTCCATCGCAAGCGGCCGACATGCTGCGCAAGAATCCGGCGCTGGCCGCCGACTTTGACAAGAAGTACGGCGCGGGTGCCGCCAAACAAATCCTCGGAAGATAGAACCTATGGGCAACGCCTTTGACCAGTTCGACGCGCCGGAAGCCAACCCGTTCGACCAGTTCGACGCGAAGCCCGAAAAAAGCAACCCGCTGCGCCGGCTGATTGCCGATCCGGCGATTTCGCTGCTCAAGGGCGTGGTATCGGTTCCCGAGGCGGCGGTCGGTCTTGCCGACCTGGCCACCGGCGGGCAGGCCGGCAAACTGGCCGAAGAGGCCGGATTCCGCCCGAAGGAAGCGAAGAACATTCTTGACGAGTACCTGAGCCCGGAGCAGCGGGCGGCGAACGCCAATCTGAAGCAGGCCGATGGTTTTGTCGACACGCTCGGCGCGGTCGCCAGCAATCCGTCGGTGGTGCCGCATGCCGTTCTGGAGTCGTTGCCGCTGATGGGCGCCGGCGGCGTCGTGGCGCGCGCCTTGCCGGTCGGCTCGGCGGTGCTGCGCGGTGCGCTTGGCGAGGGCATTGCCGGCATGGGCTCGTCCGCTGAAAGCATCCGCCAGGAAAGCGACGACGGGCTGCTCTCCAGCAAACAGGCATTGGCGGCTGGCGCATCCGGGGCGGGCGTTGCGGCGTTCGGCGCGGCCGGCGGCAAACTGGCGCAGCGCATGGGAATCGGCGATGTGGATACGCTGCTGGCCGGCGGCGTGCAGAACATCGGCAAGAAGGGTTTGCTAAAGTCGGCGGCGAGCGGCGCGCTGTCCGAGGGCGTTCTGGAAGAATTGCCGCAATCCGTATGGGAACAGGGCGCACAGAATATCGCGCTCGACCGCCCGCTCGGCGAAGGCGTCGGCCAGGCCGCAGCGATGGGCCTGGTGACGGGCGCGGCAATGGGCGCCGGCGGTGGCGCGATCGGCTCGATCTACGCCAAATCGCGGCAGGAAAAGATTGCCGCCGAGCCGCAACCGGAAATCGCTGGACTGCTGCCGGCGCCGACGCTGGCCGGAACGCCGAACGACCAGATGCTGCAGGCAGCGGTGGCACGGCAGAACGAAGTCGACGCGGCGCAGAAAAACGCCGACGAAATCTACGCCGAGCGCGCCGCCTACGAACAGGCGATGCAGGCGCTGTACCCGGGCGGTGCGACGATCACCGCCGACCTTGTGCCGCTGCAGCAGAAGATCGACGACCTGCTCGGTGTCGATCAGACGAAGTTGAAAGGTCTGGCGCGCGTCAAGTACCAGAAGGATCTGGAAAAAGCCTTTGGCGAAGTCGTCGGCATCACGCAGGACGACAACGGACGCGAAATCCCGCTGACCCTCGGCGTCTTGCTCGACTCGCAGGCGACCGCCGAGCAGATGGCCAAGCAGACGCTGGCCGTGCGCCACACCGAGCAGCAGACCGCTGCGCGCCTGCAGCAACTGGCCGACGAGGAAAGCACCATCCAGCCCGATGCCATCCCGGTCGTCGGCCCGTTGTCGGCCGCTGCCAATCAGGCGGTGCAGACCGGCGTCACGGCGCAGGTGCAGATGCAGCAGGCGGCTGAACAGGTCGCACAGGCACAGACAAAAGCACCGAAGAACAAGCAAGATCAGGCCGCTGATCCTGGCCCGCTGGCAGCGATTGCGGCGCCGAGTGCAAACGTACTTGCACAAAACGCGCCGGATAGCGTCATTCCGGCCGCCGAACAGATTGCCGCAGCGCAGCCGGCGCAAACGTCCGGGGGTTCCCAGACTCAACCTGAACCGGTTGCCGCTGCGGCCCCCGTTCGCGCCTACCCGAAAGGGCAGGCGACCATGCTCGCCGGCCGCCTGACACGGCAGGGCTTCCCGTCTGAAGTCTATCCGCATCCGACGATCGCCGACGCCTACGCGATCCGCGTAGCGCAAGGAGAGAACAATGGCGCAGTCGCTGAACAAGCCGTTCCCCAAGTGGCTGCGCAAGGCACTGAAGGCCGGCGCGCTGACGCACCAGGAAGCGCAGATGTTTCACTGTCTGCACCTGCTGGCAACACAGAGCGAACCGGCGACGGCGCCGAAGTGGCTGCATCCGGCGTGCGACAAGCTGTACCTGCTGGAACTACCGGCGCACAGAGCGCGCCACTGAGCAAGAAGCCGCGCAAGCAGATCGATGCCGGCCGCGATTCGCTGTTCGTCGCCATCGCCAAGGCGGGCGGCATGGATACCGACGAGCTGCTGACCAACGGATTTGACCAGAACGACATCACCTACCAGGGCGCGGCGCGCGTCGGCAAGAAAAGCGGCGTGCTCGGCAAGGCGCCGCGGCGCGCGCTGTCGTTCGGCTTCGCCTTGCCGCTGCACAAGAAGGGCGGCATGTCGTTCGACGCCATGCGCGAGGCGATGCAGCAGTACGGCTACCTGCCGGAAGGCGCGACGAAGAACGATGCGATCGACCTCTTCCGCCGCGAACTGGGTGGCGAGCGGGTATTGACGCCAGGCGCTGCGGAAAACGCCGCCGAAACCGACCGCGCCGCATACGATGCGCAGATGCTGGCCGAACAGGAACGCATCGACGCCGAGCGTGCCGTAGAGGATGCCATCGAGGAAGAAACCGGCTATGCTGACCTGAGCGCCGAAGAACAGGCGCATGCCGACGCTTACGACGATCTGGTCTTTGACGAAGATGCTTCGCCGCAGGACAGTGACGACATCGCCGCCGGCATGCGAGCAATTGGCTTTAGCGAAAAGGAAATCAACGATGAACTTGCAAAAACAGCAGAAACTCAAGGAACTGGCGGCCAAACTGACGCCGGAACAAGCCAGGAAATCGGCGCTGATAGGCCTGGAAATGGGGCGCAGGAAGTTGGCGCACGTCAAGGCACAGGAAGCCAAGAAGCCGAAGGGCTGACCGGGCAGAGCAACGAAGAGGCCGCCGCGCAATTCGCGCAGCAGGAAGAAACCGCCGTCTCGAAGGAACAAGCCGACCGCGAACGCGACGCCGTGCCGTTCTCGCTGGCGCAGCAGAGCCAGCCAAAGCCGCAGGGCGTGCAGGGCGGCATGTTCACGCCGGATGGCCGGGTCAGCGCCGAGGCGATCGACGCCGCCGCGCACGAAGCGGCGACCAGCCCGAAGAACGATCTGCCGCAACCGTCGGAAGCGCAGATCGAAGCGGGCAACTATAAAAAAGGTCACGTCGTCCTGCACGGCCTGGACATTGCCATCGAGAACCCGATGGGCTCGACGCGCTCCGGCACCGACGAGGACGGCAAGGCGTGGTCAACGACGATGACCAGCCATTACGGCTACATCAAGCGCACCGAAGGCAACGACGGCGATCATGTGGACGTCTTCGTCGGCGCGAAGCCGGAGAGCGAAATGGTCTTCGTGGTCGATCAGAGCAATGCCGACGGCTCGTTCGACGAACACAAGGTCATGCTCGGCTTCGAGAACATGCTGACCGCCAAGGCCGGCTATGCGAAGAACTACCAGGCCGGCTGGATGAAGTCGCGCGTGCTCACCGTGACGCCGATGAGCGTTGATCTGTTCAAGCAGTGGCTGGAGGACGCCGATCTGTCGCAGCCTGCCGCCGAGTGGGCGCCGGTCAAATTCACCGGCCAGCTTGAAGTCGAGTTTGACGGCAAGCGTTATCCGGTCAAAAGCCTTGATGAAGCGTCCGACAAGTGGGTCGCGTTTCGTGAAGAAAGCGAGGCCGGCGTCTCCGAAATCGGCAACGGCATCCCGGTTTTTCTTGACGGGCAACAGGTGGCGCGCATTTCGTACAACGGCAGGGTATGGCCGTTCGCCAACATCAAGACGTTGCCGGCCGCTGCGCCCAAGACGCTACCCGAGCGCGTCGCCGCCAACCAGCAGAAGAAAACCGACGAGCAGGCTGCGCGCAAGGCGAAGTTTGCCGATCTGATGGCGCAGCGGAAGGCTTTGAAAGAAAACGCGCCAGAGCTTTCAAAGCCTGCGGAAAATGGAACGCCGGCTATTGAAGCCGCTGACCTGTCTAAAAAAGCCGAAAAAACAGACACGTCCGCCGAACCCGTACAGAAAACGGCAGAAATTGAGCAGATCAGCCCGCAAGCGCGCGGGCGCGCGGATTTCCTGTCCGGCAAGGAACGAATCATTCCTGACGACCTGCGCAATCTGGAGGCGATCGCCTACAACCAGGGCTACGCCGAGGCGCAACTTGAAGCCGACTACCTCAAGACCCGCGAAGGTAAGGAAATCGTTGTTCGCCCGGGCGAGTTCCCGACCAAGGAAGTCGATGCGTCGTATTCGCACATCAGCCATTCGGGCGCATCGCGTGCGCGGTCAGAGCGTGATTCGTTTGTCGAAACAGTTGATCGGCTTTACGACGAGGCGATGGCGCTTGCCGAAACGCCGGAACAGAAGTCCGCGGCAAAGCGGGCGGCGATTTCGTTCAAGAACGAATATCTCGAACGCCTGCAGGCGGTAATCCGGGTGCGCAGCGGCACCTATAGCGCTTTCATCGCCGGGCGTTCCGGGCTGAATACGAAACAGGCCAACGCCAGAAATAGCGCACTCGATCGCGCGCAGGACAGTTTCGCCGCCTGGCAGCGATCGGCCGAGCCGGAAATCAAGCAAGCCGTGCTCGATGCGCGCAACCCTGAGCAACTGGCCGCCGAGCAGGCGAAGAAGGATGGCAAGGCCGAGAAAGCCCGTGCGCAACTGCTCGATCTCGTTTCGGGAATTGTCACGTTCAAGAAGGGCGATAGCGTCAAGTTCGGCGGGTACAACATCGCCAAGGTGTCGCTTGGCAAAGACGGCTACCCGTCGAGCGTCACGGTGGATGCAACCGACCTGACCGACAACAAGTTCGACATCGCGCGCATGCTGTTCAAGGGCGACAAAGAAGCGCTGCGCGCTGCGGTTGACGAGGTGCGCGCAGACCAAGCAACGGAGGAATCTGCGCCAGCCGCTTCGCCCGAAGCCGCCGTCGAGAAAACGCAGGCCGCCATGGAACCATCCTGGGATGCCTTCGCCGACTTCTGGAACGGCATGCTCGAAGGCAGGGGCTCGATTACCGACGTGCAGGAATCGTTCGCCACGATCCTTGACCGCGCCGAAGAATTCAAGGCGACGATCGGCAAACTGAAGAACGACCAGTTGAAGCGCATGCTGGGCTGGTCGGCACGCCCGGGTGACAAGAAGTCGGAGATGGTCGACAAGGTCTATGACGGCACCTTGGCCCGCTTCACGCTGAACAAGGAAACGCCGAGCAAGCGCTGGAGTTACGGCGAGGACATCAACAAGGTCAATCAGGCGTACAACGAGCAGTTGCGCGCGATCGTCAATGGCCTGACCGATGCCGACCTGACCGAGTTCCGCGACAAGATCGCCGAAAACGGCAAGGCGCGCAAAGCCGCGCTCGAAGAGAAGAAAGCCGCCGTCGCCGATCCGAAGACGCTGGAAGACTTCAATCTGTATGTGACCTACAGCCAGAACACCGGCAAGACGCAGAAGGAAGCGTACCAGGCGCTGACTTCCGAGCAAAAGGCATTGTGGGATAGCCTGGCGGCAGAAAAGACGCGTAGCGAGCGGGCAAATCGCGTTGGCGCGCAGCGGTCGGAAGTGACGGTAGCGGCGACGACGACCGAAGGGCAGATCGTTACGACCAAGCACACCAAGACCGGGCAGGATCTGTTCGTCGTCAAGGCGGCCGAGCGCGTCGAGCGCGACGTTTATACGCACTGGAACGCCACCGCGAAGCGCCTGGGCGGCTGGTACTCGTCGTTCCGCGGCAATGGCGCGGTGCCCGGCTTCCAGTTCAAGACGATGGAGAATGCGCAAGCCTTCCTGAAGTTCATCGGCGGCGATGTGAGCGAGGCCAAGGAAGTTGTTCAGGAACGCCGCGACGCCTACGCCGACGACCGCAGCCAGTCGGCGGTCGAGCGCTTGAATGAAATGGCCGAGCGGCTGGAAGAATCTGCCGATGCGTCGATGTCGCAGGACCGTAAAGCCAACACCGCACGCCGGGCGCGCTTTGCCGCTTCCGCCGAAGCCGCGGCGAGCAGTCAGCAGGCGCTGGCCAAGACGATGCGCAATATCGCCGGGGCGATTGAATCCGGCACGGCCAAGTTTCTCGACAAGGTGCGCCAGAAGGTGCAGGTCGAACTGCTGCAGGACTTTGTGCGCACGGCGAAAGACGACGAGCTGCGCGCCAAGTATCCGAGCTACGGCGATCAGGAGAAGCACAAGAGCGAACCGGCGACCAGCGCGACGGCCGAGCATGCGGTGTGGCCGAGCTACACGATGTACCGCTCTGACCTGGCCAATCTCGGGCGCAAACTGATCGAGGTCGAGGGCACCAAGAAGATCGGCCTGCAGATTCTGAAGGTGGCCGACGACGTAAGCGACGCCTATCTGGCCTTCGCCAAGGCGAATCTTTCTCAGGTGATGAAGTTCAGTACCAAGGACGGCGGGCTTGCCGCGTTCAATACCCGCGATGCCGCAGAATCGGCGATCGCCCGCAGCGGCTTCAAGGGCAAGGCAGTCCCGTATCAGATCAAGCGCGGCGAACACACGATCATCTACAGCCCGACCGAAGCGCAGGAGCGCGGGGTATGGACCGGGGATGCCGACAAGAAAATCACCCTGACCGCAGAGTTCGGCGCCGAACTGGTCGAGAAACTGGGCCGGGTCAATCGCAGCCGGGAAAAGGTCGCGGTGCCGTGGCAGTTCGAGACGACCTACGCCCGGCGCAAGAAGCTGGCGCAGATGGGCATCGAGACGAACGCCGAATTCAGAACCGCTTTGCGCGAGTTCATCGGCCTGCGCGAAGCGCCGAAGGAAGCCGACAAGATCAAGGCGCTTGAGCGCGCCATGATCGGGCGCAAGAACGACGGGCTCGACTTCTTCCCGACGCCGGCCAGCACCGCGCAGGAAATGCTTGACGCGGCCGACATCAAGGAAGGGATGAGCGTTCTTGAGCCTTCGGCCGGCATGGGGCATATCGCCGAGCAGATCCGCGAAGCCGGGGTAGAACCTGACGTTGTGGAGATGGCGAACGACCGCAAAGAACTGCTGGAGGAAAATGGCTTCAATGTCGTCGGCCGCGACTTCATGGATGTCACCGAGCAGTACGACCGGATCATCATGAATCCGCCTTTTTCGGATCGCCGGGACGCGCAGCACGTCCAGCACGCCTATTCGCTGCTCAAGCCGGGCGGCCGGCTGGTGTCGATCATGGGCGAGGGTGTGTTTTTCGGGCAGGACAAGAAGGCCGAAACCTTCCGCAACTGGCTGGAGGAAGTGGGCGGCACGTCGGAGAAGTTGCCCGAAGGGTCGTTCCTCGATCCGTCGCTGCCGGTGAATACCGGCGTCAATGCGCGCATGGTGGTGGTCGACAAGCCGGAAGGAGTCTCTGCGCCGGCCGACAACAGCGAGAACAAGTACAACGTCAGCCCCAAGATGGCCGGCGAATCCGGCCTTGGCCAGGCCACCATCACGCCGACCAAGAGCCTGCCGTTCATTGCCAGCATGCTGGCCAAGGAAAACGCGACACAAGTCACCGTCAAAGGAGGAAACGTCGATGTACTCAACAAGGTCGCCGGCCTGTTCGGCAAAAGAATCATCTTCTTCCGCACCGTGGATGGCCGTCGATCTGAAAACGGGAACGTGGGCGCACAAGCTGGGCGAACTGAATCTGACGCCGACGCAACTGGCAAGAGCAATCAGCTACCGAACGATGGCAACGTCACCAACGGCTTCGTCAATGCCGGGCGGCCTGACCTTGTTTTCCTGAACGTCGATTCTGCAAATCATCTGCTCTACATCGTCGGGCATGAGCTCGGACACTCGCTGAAAGTCGATGATCCCGCCTTGTGGTCGGCAATGGGCAAGGAATTGCAGCCGTTGATTCGCCGCTGGTCCGAGTACAAGGCCAATCAGGCGCAGCAACTGGACGACGCCGGCATGGCCGAAGAGCTGTTCGGCGACATCATCGGGCAGAACTTCCTGAATGAAGCCTTCTGGCAGGACATGGCGAAAGAGAACCAATCGCTGTTCGCCAGGATTGCCCATGCCGCTATCCGCCTGCTGAACAAGGCGCTGAAACTGATCGTCGGGCAGGATGTTTCGATCTACGTCAGCGACATGGAACAGGCCCGGGCGATCGTCGCCAAGACGATGGCCAAGTATGCCGAAGGATCGGCCAGGGGGATTTACTCGCGCTACGCCGAAGGGCAGAAGCAGACCGAGACGCCGGCGTTCGAGAAGTGGTTTGCTGACAGCAAGGTGGTCGATGCTGACGGTAAGCCGCTGGTGGTTTATCACGGGACGCGAAGCGACATAACGCAGTTTGACTCGAAGTTTACTAAGGTTGTAGAGGGAATTTTTTTCACGCCAGAAACAGGTTACGCAAGTCAAATGGCCATAGGGCGGCAAGATGGTGCGAATGTGATGCCGCTCTATGTGTCGCTCAAAAACCCAAGCATTATTGACGTATCAAAAGGCGACTATTACAACAACAGTTCTCTTGAATCCGCAATGTCAAGCAGATCGGATGGCGTAATTGTTTTCGGAGAAGACGGCAATATCCATGTGGTTATCGCCAGAGATGCATCGCAGATCAAATCCGCCATCGGCAACAACGGCGACTTCGACGCCAGCAACCCGGACATTCGCTACAACAAGTCAGCGGCAGGTTCCGGTGTAGACGTCCGCTACAACGTCACCGACGACGACGCCTGGTCAGTCTCCGAGCCGTCAAAGCTCGACGACGTGATTTACGCCGTGCAGGACAAGCACGTCGACACCAAGCGCGTGCTGCAGGCGATCAAGGCGAACGGGCAGAAGATCGCCGACCAGATCGACCCTTACCTGCAGGAAGAACTGTTTCACGGCCGGGCGACCAAGGGCGTCAAGGATTTCATCGACTTCGAGCTGCGCCCGCTGCTCAAGGAAATGCAGGATGGCGGGGTCGATATGGGCGACTTCGAGGAATATCTGTGGAACCGGCACGCGCCGGAGCGCAACGCGCAGATTGCCAAGATCAACCCCGATATGAAGGACGGCGGCTCCGGCATCAAGACGGCCGAGGCGCGCGCCTATCTGGCGAACCTGAACGGCGCGCAGCGCGCCACCTTCGAGGCGCTGGCCAGGCGGATCGACGGCATCAACAAGGGCAGCCAGCGCGTGCTGGTCGAGTCCGGGCTGGAGAAACAGGAAACGGTCGACGCCTGGAACGGCGCCTACCAGCATTACGTGCCGCTGCAACGCGAGGATGTGGATAGCGGCCACGTCGGCACCGGCAAGGGCTTCAGCGTGCGCGGCAGTTCGAGCAAGCGGGCGATGGGCTCCGGCCGGGCGGTGGTCGATATCATTGCCAACATCACCATGCAGCGCGAGCGCAACATCGTGCGCGCTGAAAAGAACCGGGTGAGCAATGCACTGATGGGGCTGGCGGTGGGCAATCCGAACGCCGATTTCTGGACGGTCGACACGGCGCCGAAAGAGCGGGTGGTCGAGCAGAAGGCGATTTACACCGTCACCGACGCGGCCGGCGAGGCGACCGAATTCACGCGCATGAGCGACGCCGAGAAGTTTGCGCGCTCGCTGCCGGAAGCCGGGATCGAACAGACCTGGGGCGACCGGGTGACAGAGCGGGTCGTTCCCGGTTTCTCGTCGCGCGATAACGTGCTGCTGACGCGGATCAACGGCGAAGACCACTACATCATCTTCAACGAGCGCGACGAACGGGCGATGCGCATGGCGCAGTCGCTGAAGAATCTCGACATGGACAACCTTGGTCGCGTGCTGTCGATCGTCGGCAAGGCGACGCGCTACCTGGCGTCGATCAACACGCAGTACAACCCGGTGTTTGGCGTGATCAACCTGATCCGCGACGCGCAGGGGGCGCTGATCAACCTGTCGTCGACGCCGCTCGCCGGCCAGCAGAAGAAGGTTTTCGGCTACACCAAGGATGCGCTGATCGGCATCTATCAGGACATTCGCGCGCACCGCGCCGGCAAGAAGCCGGCGTCAAGCTGGGCGGGGCTGTTCGAGGAATTCCAGAAGGAAGGCGGGCAGACCGGCTACCGCGACCAGTACGCCAACGCCGAGCAGCGCGCCGAGGCGATCCGCTCGGAGCTCGGGCAGTTCAAGGAAGGCAAGGCCCGGCAACTGACGCGCGGCGTTTTCGGCTGGCTGTCGGACTACAACGAGACGATGGAAAACGCGGTGCGCCTGGCCGCCTACAAGACGGCGAAAGAGCAGGGCATGAGTCGGCAGCAGGCGGCGTCGCTGGCCAAGAACATCACCGTCAACTTCAACCGCAAGGGTCAGATGGCGACGCAGGTCGGCGCCCTTTACGCCTTCTTCAACGCCTCGGTACAGGGCTCGGCACGGCTGGCGGAAACGCTGTTCGAGCCGAATAACGGCGATCTCAAGTCGGCTCGGCTGTCGAAGGTCGGCAAGAAGATCATCGCCGGCGGAATCCTGCTCGGCACCATGCAGGCGCTGCTGCTCGCCGCGGCGGGCTTTGACGACGACGAGCCGCCCGACTTCGTGCGCGAGCGCAATCTGATTCTGCCGATCGGCGGCGGCAAATACCTGACGCTGGCGATGCCGCTCGGCTTCCACGTTCTGCCGGGGATTGGCCGGATCGCTACCGAGTTCGTCCTGAGCGGCGGCAAGGATCCGCTGAAACGCATCGCGGCGTTTGCTTCGATGTTCGCCGAGTCGTTCAACCCGATCGGCAGCTCGGGCTTCAGCCTGCAGACGATTACGCCGTCGGTGGTCGATCCGTTCGCCGCGCTGGCCGAGAACCGCGATTTCACCGGCAAGGAAATCTACCGCGAGAATCGCAACGCGATGAGCCCGACGCCTGGCCATGCGCGCGCCAAGGACGTGGCAACGGTCTGGAGCCGCTATCTGTCCGAGTCGATCAACTGGATGACCGGCGGCACGGAGTTCAAGCCGGGGCTGGTCAGCCCGTCACCGGATGGCATCGATTACCTGCTCGGGCAACTGACGGGCGGGGTCGGGCGCGAAATGAGCAAGGCGTTCCAGTCCGGCGCGGCGACGCTGACCGGCGAGGATTTGCCGCTGTACAAGGTGCCGCTGGCCGGCCGTTTCGTCGGCGACACCGAGGGGCAGAGCGGCCAGTCGGCGAAGTTTTACGCCGCGATCAAGCAGGTCAACATGCACGAAGCCGAGTACAAGGGTCTGCTGAAGGCCGGTCGGCGCCAGGAGGCAAGCGAGTACCTGGCCGAGAATCCCGGCGTGCGCCTGATCATGGCCGGCAATCACGCCGAACGCGCCGTGCAGAAGCTGCGCGCGGAAAAGCGCTCGCTGCTGGAGAAAGACGCCGGCAAGGAACAGATTCGCGCGATCGACGAGCGGATCACGGAAACGATGCGCGCCTTCAACGCCCGGGCGGCTATTTGATGAGCAGGTAGACGAGGTTGAGCGAGCCGACGGCGATCATGGCGCCCCAGACATAGAACAGGAACGACTCCTTGTCGTCCTTGCTGCTCCACATCAGCCAGGCGAGAAAGAGGATGCCAAGAAAGATGAAGAGGCCAAAACCCTGCTGCATGCTCTGGCTACTCGTCTTTTCTGGCGACCGGGCGGACGACCAGGAATTCAAACCCCGCGGCAAAGCCGAAGGTCAGGAGTAGAACGGCGACGCCTGAGATGCTAAAGTTGCCGATCAGCCACAGGTTGAACAGTAATATCCCAAACCCGGCCCAGCGTAGTTTTGTCGATTTTTTCATTCCGCCCCTCCGGCAGTTTGACGCATCGCTCTGATTATATGCGAGCAAGATTTTTTGTCATGCTCAATGATGAATGCTTGCCATTAAGCAATCTTTGATCTAAAGTTTCTCCATCGAAGGCGCCCAGCGTTGCGTGAGTGGAATCACATCTTGGCGTCTTCAGTTGGTCATCAATGGGAAACGCTGTGCCTGAGGCTTCGAGCCTACCGCCTCCAGTCGGAAATTCCACCAGGCACAGCAGCCCACCTAACTGGAGAAGTTCATGAATCTCACCACAACCATCCACGGCGGTAGCACCGACGGCCCGACCATGACCAGCCGCGAGCTTGCTGATCTGACCGGCAAGCAACACCAGCACGTTAAGCGCGACATTCGCAACATGCTGGAAGCGCTCGGAAAAGGTGTGTCCAGTTTTGGACGCACCTACAAAGACGCCCAAAACAAGGATCAGGAGGAATACGCGCTCGACCGCGAACTGACCTTGACGCTGGTTTCCGGCTACGACATTCCGCTGCGGCACCGGGTTGTGACAAAACTGGCCGAGCTTGAATCGCGCCCGGCACAGCCGATGATCCCGCAAACGCTCTCCGAAGCCCTTCGCCTGGCCGCCGATCTTGCCGACCAGAGGGCGCAGCTTTCCGAACAACTGGCCATCGCTGCGCCGAAGGCGGAAGCCTTGGCCCGCATCGCCGAGGCCGATGGCTGCCTCGGCCTGCAGGAAGCCGGCAAGGCACTGCAGCAGAAGCCGAACAAGTTCATCAACTGGCTGCGCGAAAAGGGCTGGATCTACCGCCGCGCCGGCTCGTCGACCAATCTCGGCCGGGCAGAGAAGGTGGACGCCGGCTACGTGACGCACAAGGTCAGGACGATCGATCTGCCGGACGGCGGGCAGAAGGTCTGCGAGCAGGCGCTGATCACGCCGAAAGGACTGGTCAAGCTGTCCATGATGCTCAACGTCAAACAGCCTTCTGACCGCGCGATGATTGGCGGTATGGCATAGTCGCTGCGTGAACCAACGAAAAAGGAACGACATGATCCGGGACAAAGATGGAACAAAATGGCTGACAGCAAAAAGACTGGCAGAACTTCTGGAGACATTGCCGCCCGATAGCAGGGTGATGCCAAACACGGTCGGGAATCTGCTTGTGCTGTCTCCAGACGGTTTGCGTAGCATCGCGTTTGTTGACTTCGTTGGCGCCGGCGAAGTCGAGTCGATGGAGTAGTGGACTAGCGCTTAGGTGATGGGCCGAGGCAACACCAGTTGCCGAAGGTCCAGCGCAGCGACATCGACCGCCGTGTTAGGGCGCTTTTTGGAGAAACACATGCTGAACCTGTTGAAAAAATAGTGGAGCAAGCCGGGTGACGATCTTTGCTCGGCGATGGACTTTGCGTTCGAGGCCGGCGCCAAAGCGGCGCGAAAAGAATGCGCAGAACTGGTGAGGGCCGAGGCGCTCCACTGGAAAGCGCAAGGCCAGGAAGACACGCGAGATTTTGAGATTTGCGCACTGCTAATCGAGCGCTCTAACGCTGAGCTAAGGGGCGGCGACAGCCGTCCCGCTTGAGCGCCGGGTTGGGCGCGACTACGAAGAAAGAAGAGCGCGATGAGAGAGATTGACGAACGCGATTGCCAGCATGGATGGGCAGACACAGAGCAAGAAGCAATTGAGCGGGCAAAGTACAGGTTTCGGCTGCTCCGCACTGGAGAGCGAATTAAGCGCGGAGATGAGTGCCTGAATGATGACTGTGAAACATGGAGCGAGGTGAGCGCCATCGTATTGCGATGCGACTACAACCCGGCAGTCTTTGTGCCGCACCGCAGACCGACGCCCAACGCAGAAATCAGCCCGCCGCGTGATGCGGGTTGAGAACAAGCGCCGCCCGTATTCGGTCGCGGCTGGATTGACGGGTTATGGGTCTGGAAACTACGGAGAACGATGAAATGGCAAAAATCACTTTGGACAGGCCGGATGACGAACACCTGACCATCCTCTTGGACGGCGAGGAAGTCGGACGCTTCAACCACGACGAGCACGGATGGTCCGGCATGGAGTCGGCCGAAAAGCTGGCAACGCGACTGGCTGGAAAGCTTGGCATCGAGGTTGAGGAAACCTTCGGCGCAGAAGACGCATAACGTAGAAGTGAGCGGCCCGGAGGCGGCATTATCGCCGGAGGGTCGCGCTCGACTGCCGGGTTGTGCGGCTGGCAGCCACGAAGAAAGGAAATGACATGCTGATTTCAAGACGCGGGTTCCT